>CALLYR010000183.1 GCA_937859005.1 uncultured Paracoccus sp.
CGCGAACTGGGCGCGACGGCATGGGCGCAGGAATGGCTGGCGACCAGCGGCGCGTCCGACAGGCGTGCGACATCGTCGCAGCCCCTTTCGTTCAGATGCGACAGATCCAGCATGATCCGCAAACCGTTGCATTCGCGCACCAATGCCTTGCCTGCGTCCGTCAGACCCTCGCCCGTATCGGGCAGGGCGGGAAAGGCGAAGGGCACGCCATGGCCATAGGCCGTGGGCCGCGACCACACCGGCCCCAGCGAACGCAGCCCGGCCGCGTGCCACAGATGCAGCGCGTCCAGGTCGCGGATCGGCTCGGCCCCTTCCATGTGCATGACGGCGGCGATGCGGCCTGCGTCCATCGCGGCGCGGATGTCGGCCCCGCTGCGGCAGACCGACAGCGTGCCGGTGCGCTCCATCGCCAGCAGTTGCGCGGCCTGGGCAAAGGCATGGGGCAGGGCGGCGTCATGGGGAATCGCCGGGGGCAGGTCCAGCGCGAAAGGCGGGTTCTGCATCTGCGCCAGGGTGGCGCCGATATCCCCCTGGCCGGCATCCGGAATCCAGATTGCGAAGAACCCGCCCGCCATCCCGCCCGCCCGCATCCGCCGCAGGTCCAGATGGCCGGTGCCGTCCCCTTCGGTCCAGACCCGGACCGCCTCGGACCCGGCGGCCACCATGCGCTGCAGGAAGTCGTTGTGGCCGTCGAAAACCGGAATCATGGCGTCCCTCCTGGTTCAGGGCCGCGACCATGCCCCCGGCGCGTCCGTCCCGCAAGCCGGGCGAAGCGGCGACCCGATGCCGCCCTTTCCGCGCAGGCCCTGCCGTGCCATCCTGCCCCCCAAGCCACCCCGACGACAGGAGGAAGCCATGCTTGACATCCGCGCCGATGCGCAGGTCCAGACGGTGATCTGCACCTTTGACGTGACGCCCGGAACCGCGCAGGACGTGCTGGAGGCGCTGCACGACGCCTATGCGCAGGTCATCTCGCGCCAGCCCGGATTCATCGGCGCGGCCATGCATCTGAACGACGCGCAGACGCGGATCGCGACCTATTCCCGCTGGAATGCGCGCGGCGATTACCAGGCGATGCTGCGCACGCCGGAAATGCGCGAACGCAACCGCGCCATCCATGGCATGTGCCGCAGCTTCGAGCCGGTGATGTACGAGGTTGCGGCGGTGTTCTGATTCGCCGTGCATCCGCCGTTGCCGCATCCTAAGCTGACGCGGCAACGAGGGGCGGGATTCATGGCAGGACGCATCATCACGGTGGCCCAGCAGAAGGGCGGGGCAGGCAAGACGACTCTCGCGGCCAATCTGGCGGTCGCGCTGCGCCGCCGCGGCCTGACGGTCGCGGTGCTGGACACCGATCCGCAGGGCAGTCTGGGACGCTGGTTCATGGAACGGCTGGACCGCCTGGGCGAGGATGCGGGGCTGGAATTCACGACCTCGTCCGCCTGGGGGGCCAGCTATGAGGGCGAAAAGCTGAAGCGTCGCTTTGACGTGGTGGTGATCGACACGCCGCCCAAGATCGAAAGCGACCTGCGCCCGGCGCTGCGGGTGGCCGATCTGGTGCTGGTGCCGATCGCGTCGAGCCAGGTCGATCTGTGGGCGACCGAAGGGGTGCTGGATCTGGCCCAGCGCGAAAAGCGTCCCGTTCTGGTGGTGCTGAACCGGACCCGCCCCGGCACCCGTCTGGCGGCCGAGATCGCGGCAGGCGCCGCCGGGCTGGGGGTCGAGGTCGCCGAAGCCCAACTGGCCAGCCGCGTCGCCTATGCCGAAACCCTGGGCCGGGGCGAAGGCGTGGCCGAGGGCCCCCGCTGTCCGGCGCAGGACGAGGTTGCGGCGTTGACCGACGAGGTGATGGCCCGCGCAGGCGGTCAGGGGGGTCCGGGCTGAAAACGCCACCGGGGGCGGCCATTTGCCGGCCCGTGATTCAGGTTGAACTTGCACCCCGGTGGCGCATTGCCGTTCAAGTCATGAAACGGGAGGAGGAAAACCATGAGCCGCGATCTTCACGACATACCCCTGCGCGGGGCCGCGCTGGCGATTGCGCTGTGTCTGGCCGTGCCTGCCCTGGCGCAGGACGCCCCTCGCGTCGGGATCACCGCCAACATGGCCGAGGCGGTCTTCACGACCGGTGAGGGCGAATTCACCATCACCCGCGACCAGACCCCCGGCGCAAGGCTGGAGGGGGACTGGGCGCTGATCGGGCGCGACTGTCCGCCCTTCTGCATTCAGCCGATGACTCCCGCGCCCGGCGTTACCACCATCGGCGAACTGGAACTGATCGAGGCGATGAAGGCGGGCGACACGATCCTGGTGGACGGCCGCACCCCGGACTGGTTCACGGGCGGCACCATCCCCGGCGCGATCAACATCCCCTATACCCAGACCATCGAGCGGCTGGGCGAGCTGAACTGCGAACCCGATTTCGACGGCAAGTTCGACTGCGCCGATGCATCCAGGGTCATCATGTTCTGCAACGGCCCCTGGTGCGGCCAGTCGCCCACTGCGATCCGGGAAATGATCGGCGCGGGATTTCCCGCGGACCGCATCAGCTATTATCGCGGCGGGATGCAGGAATGGCGGCTGCTGGGGCTGAGCGTCCGGGGCGGACAGCAGCCGGCCGCGACCGATCCCGTCGCCGCCCAGGACGTGACCCCGGCCGAGGCCGCGGCCCCCGGCGCCGGACAGGCCAGCGCGGCGTCCGACGGACTGCCGCAGAATGCGGGCCAGGCGGTGCCGGACGGGATCACGACGCCTGCGGAAAATCCGATTGTCGAGGGCACCACCGAACAGGCCGCGCAGTCCTCTGAAGCCCCCGCCGAAGGCGAGGCCACCGCCGCCCGCCCCGGCGAGGGTGAATTGCCCGCCGATCCGGCCGTGACGGACAACAGGGACAATGCGGGCATGACGGCGCCCCGGCCCCGGCCTGCGGACTGACCCCGCGAACATGCACAGCCTGCGCCGTGCTGCGGCGGGATTCCGCCGACCGGGTTGACGGGCAGCGCGGCACAGGCTGTGCTGCGGGCCTCAAGGAAAGGATGCCCATGATCCGCTTGCCGCTTGCCTGCCTTGCCCTTGCCGCCGTGCTGGCAGGATGCACCGCCATGCCGGACGCGACGCCCGCCACGGTTCCCGTGACCCAGAAGGCCCGGACGGGT
>CALLYR010000184.1 GCA_937859005.1 uncultured Paracoccus sp.
CGGGGCGTGAACGCCATCGCGATGGACATGGTCCCGTGCATCAGCCGCGCGCAGAAGATGGACGCGCTGTCGTCCATGGCCAATATCGCGGGCTATCGGGCCGTGATCGAGGCCGCGGGCAACTTCGGCCGCTTCTTCACGGGCCAGGTGACGGCGGCGGGCAAGGTGCCGCCGGCCAAGGTGCTGGTCGTGGGCGCGGGCGTCGCGGGCCTTGCCGCCATCGGCGCCGCGACCAGCCTGGGCGCGCAGGTCTATGCCTTCGACGTGCGCCCCGAAGTGGCCGAGCAGATCGAATCGATGGGGGCCGAGTTCGTCTATCTGGACTTTGCCGACACCCAGGACGGGGCTGAAACCGGCGGCTATGCCAAGCCCTCGTCGCCGGAGTTCCTGGCCAAGCAGCTGGATAAATTCCGCGAACTTGCGCCCGACATGGACATCGTCATCACCACCGCGCTGATCCCCGGCCGTCCCGCGCCCAAGCTGTGGACCGAGGACATGGTGGCCGCGATGAAATCGGGCAGCGTCATCGTGGACCTGGCCGCCGAACGCGGCGGCAACTGCGACCTGACCGTGCCGGATGAAAAGATCGTCACCGAAAACGGCGTCACCATCATCGGCTATACCGATTTCCCGTCCCGCATGGGCGCGCAGGCCTCCGAGCTTTACGGCAACAACGTCCGCCACATGATGGCGGACCTGACGCCGGGCAAGGACGGGCAGGTCGTCCACAACATGGAGGACGATGTCATCCGCGGCGCCACCGTGGCGTATCAGGGCGACATCACCTTCCCCCCGCCGCCGCCCAAGGTGCAGGCCATCGCCGCGGCCCGGCCCAAGGAAAAGCCGAAGGAACTGACCCCCGAGGAGCGCCGCGCCCATGAGGTGGCCGAGTTCCGCGGCCAGACCCGCCGCCAAATCTCCCTGCTGGGCACGGGCGCGGTTGTCATGCTGCTGATCGGGCTGTTTGCGCCCGCATCCTTCCTGTCGCATTTCATCGTCTTCGTGCTGGCCTGCTTCATCGGCTTCAGCGTGATCTGGAACGTCAGCCATTCGCTGCACACGCCGCTGATGGCGGTGACGAACGCGATCTCGTCGATCATCATCCTGGGGGCGCTGATGCAGATCGGGTCGGGCTCGGCGTGGATCGTGATCCTTGCAGCGCTGTCCGTCCTGATGGCCTCCGTCAACATTGTCGGCGGTTTCCTCGTCACCCGGCGGATGCTCGCCATGTTCCAGAAGTCGTGAGGAGGCGCTGATGGCCACCACCGTGATCACCACCGCCGAACCCGTTCTGGTCTCCGACGCGGCCCCCCGCGTGCTGGATGCCCTGCCGGCCTACGGCTTCACCACCGCCGCCTATGTCGTCGCGGCGGTCCTGTTCATCCTGTCGCTGGGCGGCCTGTCCGGGCAGGAAAGCGCGAAACGCGCGGTCTGGTACGGCATCGTCGGCATGGCGCTGGCGGTGCTGGCGACCATCTTCGGCCCCGGCGCCGGCAACTGGTTGGTGACGCTCATCATGATCGTGATCGGCGGTGCGGGCGGCTGGGTGCTGGCCACGCGCGTCCAGATGACGGAAATGCCGCAACTGATCGCCGCGATGCACAGCCTCGTGGGCCTTGCCGCCGTGTTCATCGGGCTGAACGCCCAGATCGAACTGGGCCGCGTGCTGCGCGCCCGCGCCGATGGCGTGGCGGACGCCTTCCACGGCTTTGCCGCCGTGCTGGCGCACAAGACGCCCGCCGAACTGGCCATGCTGAAGGTCGAGGTGGGCCTGGGCGTCTTCATCGGCGCGGTGACCTTCACCGGCTCGATCGTGGCCTTCGGCAAGCTGGCGGGCAAGATCGACGGCAAGCCGAAGAAACTGCCGGGCGGCCACATGCTGAACCTGGGCGCGGCGCTGCTGTCCCTGCTGCTGCTGGTCCTTTACTGCGCGGGCTGGGGTCCGGCGATGCTGTGGCTGCTGGGGATCGCGCTGATCGCCTGCTTCATCGGCTGGCATCTCATCATGGGCATCGGCGGCGCCGACATGCCGGTCGTGGTGTCCTTGCCGAACAGCTATTCGGGCTGGGCCGCGGCCGCCATCGGCTTCACGCTGGGCAACGACCTGCTGATCGTGACCGGCGCGCTGGTCGGCTCGTCGGGTGCGATCCTGTCCTATATCATGTGCCGCGCGATGAACCGCAGCTTCATCAGCGTGATCCTGGGCGGCTTTGGCGGCACCACGGGTCCGGCGATGGAGATCGCGGGCGAGCAGATCGCCATCGATGCCGAAGGCGTGGCCGCGGCCCTGAACGATGCCGACAGCATCGTCATCGTCCCCGGCTATGGCATGGCCGTGGCGCAGGCGCAGCAGGCGGTCAGCGAACTGACCCGCAAGCTGCGCGAGGCGGGCAAGAACGTGCGCTTTGCCATCCACCCGGTGGCCGGCCGCCTGCCGGGGCACATGAACGTGCTGCTGGCCGAGGCCAGGGTGCCCTATGACATCGTGCTGGAGATGGACGAGATCAACGAGGACTTCCCCTCGACCGACGTGGTGATCGTCATCGGCTCGAACGACATCGTGAACCCGGCCGCGCAGGAAGACCCCAACAGCCCCATCGCCGGGATGCCGGTGCTGGAGGTCTGGAAGGCCAAGCATGTGTTCGTGTCCAAGCGCGGGCAGGGCACCGGCTATTCCGGGATCGAGAATCCGCTGTTCTACAAGGAGAACACGCGGATGTTCTATGGCGATGCGAGGAAGAGCGTGGATGCGCTGCTGCCGCTGATCGACTGAGCCGACAGGCCGCAAACCCGAAGCCCCCGCCCGCCCGGCGGGGGTTTTTCATTTGGCGCGGTCCCTGAACGAAAAAACCCCTGCAACGCGCAGGGGCTTGGGTCATGTCCCGGTCCGGCGTCTCAGGGATTGATCTGGATCGGCGTGCCATCGCGGACCATGGCATAGATGTCCTCGATCTCGGCGTCGGTGACGGCGACGCAGCCGGCGGTCCAGTCGTGTTTCACCGGAGCCAGCGCCCGACCCTCCGGCCCCTGGCCGTGGATGAAGATGTCGTTGCCCGGATGCTTTCCCTGCGACGCGGCAAAGGCCACGTCCTGCGGGTTCGGATAGGACACGCCGATCGACAGGTGATACCGGCTGTCGGGGTTGCGGCGGTCGATGAAGTAATTTCCCTCGGGCGTCTTGCCGTCGCCCGAGAACTGCTTGTGGCCCTGCGGCTCGTTCCCCAGGCCCACGTTGTAGGCCCCGATGATCGAACTGCCGCTGAGCAGCAGCATCTGCCGGGCCGACTTGTTGACCACGACCTGCGTTACCGGCGGCCCGGAATAGGTCTTGAACTTGCTGGGCCCGCAAGAGGCGAGCGCGCCGAGCAGCATCACCGCAAGCGCGGTTCGCAGGTGGCTGGTCATCATCTGTCCCCTTGCTGGCGTTTGGACCGAATGTGCCCGAAACCCGTGCCGGCAGGCAACCGCGCGGGCCATCACGAAAACATCCATCACGAAAACATGACGGGGCCGGGCGGGTCGGGCTTGCGGAACGGCGCGAATCGCGCTTTCGCTGCAGGCATGAACGACACGGCTGATCCTGTCCCCGACCCCATCGACCATCCGCTGCGATACCGGATGGTGAACGAACTGCACGCCCGGCCCTCGGCCCGGCTGCGCGCGCCCTGCACGGTGGTCTATGCCGCCTTCAAGGAGCCGCGCGATGCCGCGAATCGTGACCGCAGCGCCGATCTGGCCCATCTGGCGGCGCTGACCGCGCGTCACGGCGCCCCCGCGCCGCAGCCCGGCGCCGGCCATTACGCCGCCCCCATCGGCCGGCACGAGTTGCGCTGGGAAAGCCATACCGAGTTCGTCAGCTATGCCGCCTTTGCCCCCGGCCTGCCGCAGCGCGCCTTTGACCCCGCGGCGGCCGAGGTGTTCCCCGCCGCCTGGCAGGCCGCCGCCCCCGGCCGGCGCATCGCCGCCGCGCTGGTTCAGGTGGATCTGCTGCCCGACGATCCCACCGAGATTACTCCGATGCTGGAATCCTGGTTCGCCGCCGACGGGCTGACCGCATTCTGGGTGCTGGACGAGGCGGCGGTGATCGCGGGCGATTTCCGCATCGACCCGGCGGGGTTCATGCGCTTTGCGATCTTCGTGGGACCCGACACCGGGCCGGGGCGTATCGGCCGCATCGTGCAGCGGGTGCTGGAACTGGAAACCTATCGCGCGATGGCGATGCTGGGCCTGCCCCGCAGCCAGGACCTGACGCGGCAGTTGAATGCGCTGGACACCCGGCTGTCGGCACTGATGGAGGGGATGAGCGACGATTCCCGCTCGACCGAGGCGGTGCTGCACGACCTGCTGGACCTGTCGTCGCAACTGGAAGGGACCGCGATGCAGCACGGTTTCCGCTTTGGCGCGACCGAGGCCTATGAGGCGATCGTGCATGACCGCATCAGGACCCTGCGCGAAAGCCGCTTCATGTCCCGCCAGACCCTGTCCGAATTCATGACCCGCCGGTTCGAGCCCGCGATGCGGACCGTGCGATCCGCCCGGCAGCGTCTGGCCGCGATGCTGGACCGCGCCGAACGCGCGGGAGAGCTGCTGCGCACCCGCGTCGATGTGCAGCGCCGTGCGCAGAATCAGGCGCTGCTGGAACGCATGGACCGCCGCGCCGACCTGCAACTGCGTCTGCAGCACACGGTCGAGGGGCTGTCGGTGGTGGCGATCAGCTATTACGCCGTGGGGCTGCTGGGTTATGCGGCCTATCCGCTGGCGCAGATGGCGGGCATCGACAAGGCGCTGCTGGTCGCGGGGCTGACGCCGGCGGTGGTGCTGGCGGTCTGGGGGGCAATGCGCCGCATACGCGCCGGGTTGCACCGCGCGGCGGGCGGCCCTGACGGTCACTGATGGCGGGGACGTGACTTGCCGCAGGGCAAAGCCGCGGCAATCATGGCCGAGACTGCATCGGAGAAGATCATGAAAACCATTCTTGCCCTTTCGGCCGTGCTGGCGCTGGCTGCCTGTGGCGTTCCTTTCGTACCGTTCGTCTGATGGCGGCCGACAGGCGGCTGACGATGTTCGGCCTGACCCATTGCTCGACCTGCCAGAAGGCGCAGGCGGCGCTTGAGGCTGCCGGCTGGACGGTCGAGTTCCGCGACGTGAAGGACGCCCCTCTGGACGAGGCGGAGCGGCAGCGTCTGGCGGACGAGTTCGGCGACAAGATCGTCAACCGCGCCAGCCTGACCTGGCGCGCGATGTCGGACGAGGAACGCGCCGCCGATCCCGTAGCGATGATGGGCGAACGGCCATCGGTGATGAAACGCCCCGCGATCGTCGCGGGCGATGCGCGGCTGCTGGGCTGGACCGCGAATGTCAAACGCGCGCTGGGGGTCCCGGCCTAGACGATGTAACGGTCGCGGCGGTGGTTGATGGCGATCACCAGATTCAGCACCGCCGCCCCCAGCCCCGACCACAGCACCCGGTCCCAGGGCATCACCGCAAAGGCCGCGGCGAACAGCACCGCATCGAACCCCATCTGCACCCAGCCCGCGCGGATGCCGAAGCGGTCCTGCACGTCCAGCGCAACCGCCCCGATGCCGCCCAGGCTGGTGCGGTGGCGAAACAGCGCCAGCAGCGCCGAGCCTGACACGAATCCCGCCAGCACCGCCGCGGCGGCGGGATGGATCTGGTCGATATGGATCAGCCGCGGCAGCGCCAGGCTGACCGCCACCATCAGAAGCACCGCGGCAATGGTGCGGCGCAGGAACCCCGCCCCCAGCCGGCGATAGCCAAAGCCGTAAAAGGGCAGGCTGAGGACCAGATAGACCGGGCCGAAGTTCCAGCCGGTACCCTGAGAGATCAGCAGTGCCAGCCCCGCCAGTTGCCCCGTGATCAGCCCCGCGCCAGCCAGAAGGAAAGCGCCGAACGCCCCCATCGTGGCGCCGAACAGGATACCCTGCGCATCCTCGGCGCGGGTATGGGGATGGAGCGGGGGATTGGCGTCCTTCATGCGCGCGCCATGCCGCGGGACGGCGGCATTGTCCAGTGGGCGCGCAGCCGCAGGATGCGCGGCGTTCAGCCCTGCGGGCGATCCAGCCGGCCGATGCGGTCGGCCATCAGGTCGAACAGCCGGTCCCGGTTCACGTCGCCGATGAACAGCGCATTCGCGGACCGGTCGGTCACGCCCCACCAGTCGGCAACGGTCATGCCGGCGGTGAAGCGGCCCTCGGTTTCGATTTCCACATTGACGCGGCGGCCGGAAAACAGGCCGGGTGCGATCAGCCAGGCGATCGTGCAGGGATCGTGCAGCGGCGCGCCGCCGCTGCCGTATTTGGCCATGTCGTGACGTTCGAAAAAGCCGGTCCAGCTTGCCACCGCCGCGCCCACCGGGCCGGACCTTCCGATCCGCTCCACCCAGTCGCGCGAGGTCAGCGCCTTGTGCGTCACGTCGAGCGGCATGGCCACCAGATCGACGCCCGCGGCAAAGACCTGGGCCGCGGCTTCGGGATCGACGAAGATGTTGAACTCGGCTGCCGGGGTAACGTTGCCGACCTCGAAACAGGCGCCGCCCATCAGCACGATGCGCCGGACGCGCGGAATGATGTCGGGCGCGCGGCGAAAGGCCGTGGCGATGTTCGTCAGCGGCCCGATGGGGACCAGCGTGACCGTACCTGCGGGTTCACGGCGCAGCGTGTCGATGATGAAATCGATGCCATGGCGACCCTGCAGCGGCATCGTCGGGTCGGGCAGGCTGATGCCGTCCAGCCCGGTCCTGCCATGGACCTGTTCCGCCGTGACCAGCCTGCGCGACAAGGGCGCGTCGCAGCCGGCGAAGACGGGAATGTCCGTGCGCCCGGCCAGTTCGCAGACGATGCGCGCGTTCCGGGCGGTCAGGGGCAGCGGCACGTTGCCCGCGACCACCGTGATCCCCAGCACCTCGATTTCCGGCGAGGCGAAGGCCAGCAGGATCGCCACCGCGTCGTCCTGTCCGGGATCGGTGTCGATGATGACCTTCTGCGGCATGGATCGCGATCCCCCGTTGGATGGATGATCCGTCTTGATAGGGCCTGGTTTCCCTGCCAGTCAAAGGGCGGTTTTCCGTGGAATGCCTCGTGGGAGGGGACGACCTGCCGCAGGGGCGGCAGGTCGTGTTCCAGGGCCGCGGCGCGGACCCTGACAGGTCCGCCACGCGCCCATGTCGTCACGGTCGCAGTCGGCGCCGGTCTCAGCTGTCCAGATCGACCTGCTGGATCAGCTTCAGCGCCTCGGGACGCAGGCGCGAAATTTCGGTCAGATCAAGGCTGTCGGGGGTGAACTCGCCCCAGCTTTCGACCACGGGCGCGCGCGCGACGCCTTCCTTGATCGGGAATTCATAGTTCGTCTCGGCATAGATCTTCTGCGCGGTGTCGCTGGCCAGGAACTCCATCAGCTTCAGCGCGGCGTCCTTGTTCGGCGCGGCCTTCGTCATCGCCACGCCGGACACGTTCACATGCGTCCCGCCGCCTTCGAAGATCGGGAACACGATGCGGACGGATTCGGCCCAGGGCTTCTGTTCCGGGTCTTCCAGCATCTTGCCCATGTAATAGGTGTTGCCCAGGCTGATGTCGCATTCCTTGGCCCAGATCGACTTGACCTGCGCGCGGTCGCTGCCCTCGGGTTTTTTCGCCAGATTGGCCTTGATGCCTTCCAGCCATTTCACGGTATCTTCGGGGCCGTGATGGGCCAGATACGCTGCGACCAGCGCAACGTTATAGTCGTCGGTGAAGGGGCGGGTGCAGATGCGGCCCTTCCATTTCGGATCGGCCAGATCCTCATAGGTCGTGACCTCGCCGTCGGCCACGCGGTCCTTGCTGGCATAGACGATACGCGCGCGGGTGGTCAGACCATACCAGTGATGATCGGCGTCGCGCAGATTGGCCGGAATCGCCGCGTCCAGCGCCGCATCCTGAACGGGCTGGGTCACGCCCGCGTCCTTGACCTCGCCCAGACGGGCCACGTCCACGGTCAGGATCAGGTCGGCGGGCGATCGGTCGCCCTCGGCCTTGAGCTTTTCGACCATGCCCTTGTCCACGAAGGCCACATTGACCGGGATGCCGGTTTCCTTGGTGAAGGCATCCAGCAGCGGCTGGATCAGTTCCGGCTGGCGGTGGGAATAGACGTTGACCTCTTGGGCAAGCGCAGGCAGCGCGGTCGAGCCGATGAGGGCGGCCAGAAGCAGGCGGGTCATGGTTGAGTCCTTTGCTCAAATACTGCGAGGGTTTGTGACGCAGGTGCGGTGTTGCGTCAATATCCGACTAAACTGGTCGGCGACAGACTGGCCGGTCTCGTATCCTTCATGACGGCGCTTGTTGAGGTCTGCCTTGTCCCCATATCCATCACATGCAGCGTCGAGGCTTCATCCGCGCGACCGCCGCCGCACTGGCCGCCCCCGCGGCATTGCTGAACGCGCCTTCGGCGCACGCCAGTATCGCGGCAGTGAATGCAGTGCTGGCCGATGCGCCGGGCCTTGACCGACTGCGGGCCGTCGCGGTCTGGCACGACGGACGCGAGGTCGCGGCACGCGGCTTTGGCGGCTTCGATCCCGACCGGCCCACCAACATCAAGTCCGCGTCGAAATCCGTGATCTCGGCGCTGGCGGGAATCGCTGTGGACCGTGGTTTGCTGCGGGGCGTGGACCAGCCGATCGCGCCGCTGCTGGCCGCCGACCTGCCGCCCGACCCTGATCCGCGATTGGGGCGCATCACGCTGGGCCATCTGCTGTCGATGCAGGCCGGATTGCAGCGGCAGTCGGGGCCGAACTATGGCCGTTGGGTCAGCAGCCGCAACTGGGTCCGCGCCGCGCTGGCGGCGCCGTTCGAGGCGGAGCCGGGCGGACGGATGCTGTATTCCACCGCCTCGTCGCATCTGGTGTCGGCCATTCTGGCCAAGGTTTCCGGGCGCTCGACGCTGGCGCTGGCCCGCGACTGGCTGGGCGGCATCCCCGGCTTCGCCATCGCCTCCTGGGACCGCGATCCGCAGGGCATCCATCTGGGCGGGAACCAGATGGCGATGAGCACGCGGTCGCTGCTGGCTTTCGGTGCGGCCTATGCGGCGGGCGGGGCGGGCGCGATCCCGCCGGGCTGGATCACGGAAAGCTGGCGGTCTCGGACGGCATCCTTCTTTACCGGCGAGGATTACGGATACGGCTGGTTCCTGAGCCGGATCGCCGGGCGGCCGGTCCGGTACGGCTGGGGATACGGCGGGCAGATGATCTATGTCTTTCTGCCTGCGAACGGCGCCCCTGCGGCGGCGGTGGCGATCACCAGCAACCCCGACCAGCCTTCGGCCCGGACGGGATACCGGGACGAGCTGCACCGCATGGCAGGGCGCATCGTCGCGGCACTGTCGGGCCGAGGCGCCGTTGACGCCCCGCGCGGCCCGCGCTAACCGCCTGGGCCATGGCGCGCGCACCCCTTCTGCAACTGACCGGCATTTCCCTGACCTTCGGCGGCGAACCCGTCTTCGACGACCTGTCCCTGACCGTGCAGCCGGGCGACCGGGTCGCGCTGGTCGGGCGCAACGGTTCGGGCAAGTCCACCCTGATGAAGGTGATGGCCGGGCTGGTCGAGCCGGACCGGGGCGAGGTGATCGTGTCCGCGGGCACCACCGTCGGTTACATGGAACAGGACCCGGATCTGTCGGACTTTGCCACCCTTGGCGATTTCGCCGCCGCGGGCCTGCCGCCGGACGAGGGATATCGGGTCGAGATCGCGGCCGAGGGGCTGAAGTTCGATCCCGCCCGTCCCGTCGCCACCGCATCGGGCGGCGAAAGGCGGCGTGCGGCGCTGGCGCGGCTGCTGGCGCAGGCGCCCGAACTGATGCTGCTGGACGAGCCGACGAACCATCTGGACATCGAGGCGATCGGCTGGCTCGAGGAACAACTGTCGGACACCCGCGCGTCCTTTGTCCTGATCTCGCACGACCGGGCGTTCCTGCGCCGCCTGACGCGGGCGACGCTGTGGATCGACCGGGGCCAGGTGCGCCGCCAGGAGAAGGGATTCGACGCCTTCGAGGACTGGCGCGAAGCCACCTGGGCCGCCGAGGACGAGGCTCGTCACAAGCTGGACCGCAAGATCAAGGCGGAAGGCCGCTGGGCCGTCGAGGGCATCAGCGCCAGGCGCAAGCGCAACCAGGGCCGGCTGCGCGCACTGGCCGCGATGCGCGAGGAACGTGCCGCCCAGATCCGGCGGCAAGGCACGGCCGCGATGGCATTGGATGCAGGACCGCAGTCGGGCAAGCGGGTGATCGAGGCAAGGGGCATTTCCAAATCCTTCGGCGACCGGGTGATCCTGAAGCCTTTCGACCTGCGGGTGCTGCGCGGGGACCGCATCGCCTTTGTCGGGCCCAATGGCGCGGGCAAGACCACGCTCATCAAGATGCTGACCGGGGAGATTCCGCCCGACACCGGGACCGTCACCCACGGCACGAATCTGGACATCGCGGTCTTCGACCAGGCCCGCGCGGCCATCGACGACACTGCATCCCTGTGGGAATCGCTGACGAACGACCCCGCGATGCGGGTGGGCGGGCGGTCGGATCAGGTGATGGTCCGGGGCCAGCCGCGCCATGTGGTCGGTTATCTCAAGGATTTCCTGTTCGACGACGCGCAGGCGCGCGCGCCGGTAGGCAGCCTGTCGGGCGGTGAAAAGGCGCGGCTGCTGCTGGCCCGGATCATGGCGCGGCAATCGAACCTGCTGGTGCTTGACGAGCCGACGAACGATCTGGACATCGAGACGCTGGACCTGCTGCAGGACATCCTGGGCGACTATGACGGCACGGTGCTGCTGGTCAGCCACGACCGCGACTTCATCGACCGCGTGGCGGATACGACCGTCGCGATGGAAGGCGACGGCCGCGCCGTGATCCATGCCGGCGGATGGAGCGATTACCGCGCCCGGCGGGGCGAGGATGCGCCGGAGCCCACGGCGCCCGCGCCGAAGACGGCGCCCGAACCCGCAAGGGCGCGGACGCAGAAGCCGGGGCTGAGCTTTACCGAACGCCACCGGCTGGACGCGCTGCTCGGCATCATCGAGCGGCTGGAGGCGGAAATCGCCAGGCTGTCCGGGTTCCTGGCCGATCCCGATCTATTCTCCACCGCCCCGGCCAAGTTCGCCAAGGCGTCTGACGCATTGGCCGAGCGCCGGCAGGCGCTGGCCGCGGCCGAGGAGGAATGGCTGGAACTGGCCGAGAAGGCCGCGGGCTGAGCAGCAGGGCCGGTCCGGGGGCGCTCTCGGGTCGGCTTGCTGGCCCCTGCCTTGCGGAAGACGGTCCCCTGGTGTGTTTCCTGGGCGCTCGACAGCCTGGGGAAATTTACGCCAGAAGGGGGATATGCGCGGGACGGCCTTGCGCGGCAGGATGGCATGGAACGGGCAAGGAAGCGGCATGGGCGCGCTGGACGGAATCCGCATTGTCGAAATCGCGGGACTGGGGCCCACGCCCTTTGCCGCGATGTGGTTTGCCGATCACGGCGCGCAGGTCATCCGCATCACCCGCCCCGGCGCGCGGCATGTGCTGGGGCTGGACCGCGACGTGCTGGACCGGGGCCGCGACTGGGTCGAGCTGGACCTGAAATCCGATGCGGACCGCGCGAATGCCCGCGCGCTGATCGGGCAGGCCGACGGCCTGATCGAGGGAATGCGGCCGGGCGTGATGGAACGTCTGGGTCTGGGGCCAAAGGATTTTCCTGAAAATCCCCGGCTGGTTTACGGGCGGATGACAGGCTGGGGCCAGCACGGACCGCTGGCCCATTCGGCGGGGCACGATCTGACCTATCTGGCGATCACCGGGGCGCTGCATGCGATCGGTCCTGCCGATCATCCCGTGCCGCCGCTGAACCTTCTGGGCGATTTCGCGGGCGGGTCGATGTATCTGGTCGCGGGGATGCTGGCCGCGATGCTGGCGGCGGGGCGGACCGGGCGCGGGCAGGTGGTGGATGCCGCGATCTCGGACGGGGTCGCGCATCTGATGGCGATGATTTCGGGAATGCGGGCAGCGGGCGTCTGGGCGGATGCGCGCGCGGCGAATCTGCTGGACGGGGCCGCGCCATATTACACCTGCTATCCTTGCGCGGACGGCCGCTTCCTGGCGGTAGGCGCGATCGAGCCGCAGTTCTGGGCCGATCTGGTGGCGCGGCTGGGGCTGGACGCGGGCGCGCTGCCCGACCGGATGGACCCGGCGAACTGGCCGGCGTTGCGCGGGATTCTGGCCACCGTCATCGCCACGCGCTCGCGCGATGACTGGGCCGCCGTGCTGGAGGGAACGGACGCCTGCGCCGCCCCGGTCCTGTCCATCGACGAGGCGCCGCACCATCCCCACAACATCGCCCGCGCGGCCTTTGCCGGAAGCGAACCTGCGCCCGCGCCGCGACTGTCCGACACCCCGGGCAGCCTGCGCGAAGAGCGGCGGATCACGGTGGATCAGGCGCTGTCCCGCTGGGGCACGGAAGGCGCATCCCGTTGACTTTGCCTGCGCGATCCGTCATATAGCCGCGGACCAGCCGGGCGCGACTTGCGTCGGGCCGGGCATTCATTTCAACAACACCCCGCAAGGGGTGCGCTGCCCGAGGCGGGGTCAGACCCACCGAACGCCGGGAAACCGGGGCCACAGGGCGCGGAAGACAGGAAAGACGAAAGATGTTCGCAGTCCTCAAGACGGGCGGCAAGCAGTACCGGGTTCAGTCCGGCGACGTGCTGCGCGTCGAGAAGCTGGCCGCCGATGCCGGCGACAAGATCCAGTTCAACGAGATCCTGATGATCGGCTCGACCATCGGCGCGCCGCGGGTCGCCGGCGCCGCCGTGCAGGCCGAGGTGATCGACACCATCAAGGCCGACAAGGTCATCACCTTCCACAAGCGCCGCCGCAAGCACTCCTCCAAGCGCACCCGGGGCCACCGTCAGCAACTGACGCTGCTGCGCGTGACCGACCTGCTGGAATCGGGCGCCGATTCGACCGGCGTCAAGGCCGCCGTGGGTGCCCGTTCGGGCAATGGCGCCGCGGTGCAGGGCGACGACCGTTTTGCGCTGAACAAGGCCGATCAGGCGGAAATGAGCCGCCGCGTCGCCAGCGGCGAAGCCGAAGAGAAACCCGCCGAAACCACCGCTCAGGAGGTCTGATCCATGGCACACAAGAAAGCAGGCGGTTCGTCCCGTAACGGCCGCGATTCCGCTGGCCGCCGTCTGGGCGTCAAGCTGTTCGGCGGCCAGTCGGCCATCGCCGGCAACATCATCGTGCGTCAGCGCGGCACTCAGTGGTGGCCGGGCCAGAACGTCGGCATGGGCCGCGACCACACGTTGTTCGCGCTGGCCGACGGTCATGTGACGTTCCGCAAGGGGCTGAAAGGCCGAACCTATATTTCGGTCCTGCCCGCCGTCGAGGCGGCCGAGTAAGCCGATCTGGTGATCCAGATGAAGGGGATCGGCGAAAGCCGGTCCCCTTTGTCGTTTCCTTTGCCTTTCAGGCAGGCGCTCAGCCCCTGCCGCACAGCTTCCAGGTAATCCGAATGTCCGACGCCGAAATGCTGACCCAGCAAGCCTCGATCCCCGCCGGGCGTTTTCTGCTGCGACCGCTGCGCAAATCCGACGTCGGACTGATCGCCCATTATACTGCCGACCGACGCGTGTCCGAGGGCACCCGCGCCATTCCCCATCCATTGCCCCCCGGCGCGACGGAAGCTTATGTCGCCCGTGCCGCTGCCTCCGACCGGACCGAGGATGTGTGGGCCATCGACGGCAGCGAATCGGGCCTGGGCGAACTGGTCGGCGTCGTCTCGCTGACCCGGATCGTGCCGGACCAGTCGGAACTGGGCTTCTGGATCGGACCGGGATTCTGGAACACCGGTTTCGCGACCGAGGCCGTGCAGGCGCTGATCGCCGCCAATCCGCACAAGTCCCGCACCCTGTTCGCCGAGGCGTTCCAGGACAATCCGGGCTCGGCTCGGGTGCTTACCCATGCCGGATTCGAATATCTGGGCAATGCCGAAAGCTGGTCGGTCGCGCGCAATGCGCTGGTTCCGACCTGGACCTATCTGCGCCCGATGGGCTGAAGGGCAGGGGTCGGACAGACCAGGCCACGCCTTGAAAGCGCCGGCGCCGGTCAGTTCCTCAGCGTGATGCTGTTGGCTGCACCCGTGATCACCACGCTGTCGATCGACCGCAGGGCGGAATGGCTGATGGCCATTGCCGCGGTCAGCGTGTCGGGGCCAGGACGGGCAGCGCGACGCGCTTCCGGGCTGTCCGACAGTGGGGGCGCGGCGACCAGGCGCAGACGCAGCACACTGTCGGGACCGGGGCGGACCCGACCTTCGGGCTGCGGAGTTTCGGTCAGCAGGGCCGCGTCCCACCACCCTTGCGTGGGGGCCAGCGCCGTGACCACCAGCAGCCGTCCTTCGACCAGCGGCTCCCACCGGGCGGAAAGGATCTGCGCCACGGGCGGGCGCGTATCGTCGCGGGCATAGCCGCCCTTGGGTTCCAGCGTCTTCGGGCCTTTCGGGCCGCCGCCGAACCATCGCATCGGGTTCAGGCTGCTGTCGCCCCCGCCGCAGCCGGCCAGCATCAGCGCAGCACAGATCGCAAGCATCACGGGGCGGATCATGGGGCGGCCTTTCGTTCCGGTCGTCGCCGCCCGTGATAGGCGATCGGCTGGCGTACCGAAAGGGGCTTGCCGAAAGCACGGTCGGTTGTTTTGACGCGCCCGACGCATCACGTTAAGCCTGCGCCCTGCCGCGAGGGAGACGACAATGGCCACGCCCGCCTTTGAAGACATCGCCGACACTTTCGAGTTCCTGGATAACTGGGAAGACCGTTATCGCCATGTGATCGAACTGGGCCGCGCCATGCCGCCGATGGACCCGGCGCTGCAGGTGCCGGCGACCAAGGTTGAGGGCTGCGCCAGCCAGGTCTGGATCCTGCCGCGGGTCGAAAACGGCCGCTTCGACTTTCAGGGCGACAGCGACGCGATGATCGTGCGCGGGCTGATTGCCGTCCTGCATGCGTTGTATGCCGGGTTGCCGGTGATGGATGTGCCCAAGGTGGATGCGCCGGCAGAACTGGCGCGTCTGGGACTGGACGAGCATCTGTCGTCGCAGCGGTCGAACGGCTTGCGCGCGATGGTCGGGCGCATCCGCGACTGGACGGCGGCGCAGCAGCCTGCCTAAGCGGCCAGCGCTGCCCGGATCGCCGTGGTCACCCGCGGATCGTCGGGGGTCACATCGGGGGCAAAACGCGCCAGCACCTGCCCATCGCGGCCGATCAGGAACTTCTCGAAGTTCCACAGGATCTGTGGGGGCGGATTGGCCGGGCCTTTCGTCTCCAGACGTTCGCGCATCGGACCCTCTCCCTGCGCCACGGGGCAGGCGGCTGCCAGCGCGGCGTAAAGCGGATGCGCCCGGTCCCCTGACACCGGGGTCCTGGCGGCCAGCGGGAAGGTCACGTCATAAGCGGTGGTGCAGAACTCCAGAATCTCGGCGTCGGTGCCGGGTTCCTGCCCGCGGAAATCGTTCGAGGGCACGCCCAGCACCGTGAACCCCGCATCCCCATGGGCGCGGTACAGGGCTTCCAGTGCCGCATATTGCGGCGTCAGCCCGCATTTCGACGCGACATTGACGACCAGCACGACCTTGCCCTGCCAGTCGGCAAGGGTCGCCATGCGGCCATCGTTCATCCGCAGCGGGATGTCCGTCAGCCCGGTCATCGCCGCACCCTGCTTGCCGTGATCCAGCCGCCGCCCAGCACGCGCGTGCCGCCGGTTTCATAAAAGACGCAGGCCTGTCCGGGGCTGACGCCTTCCTCGGCGCTCAGCAACTCGACTTCGGCCGTGGCGGGGCCGGGCGGGCGCAGGATCGCCTCGCGCGGGGGACGGGTGGACCGGATGCGGACCGAGACCGCGCGTTCGGCCCGGTCCTGGAAACTGGCGTCGCCGATCCAGTTGACCTCGGCCACCGGCACGGTGCGGGTCGCCAGCGCGGAACGCGGACCCACGATCACCTGCCGGGAAAGCGGGTCGAGGCGCACGACGTAAAGCGGCTCGCCCAGTCCGCCGATGCCAAGGCCCCGGCGCTGGCCCACGGTGTAATGGATCACGCCGTGATGGCGGGCCAGCACATTTCCGTCCATGTCCACGATATCGCCCGGATCGGCCGCGCCGGGGCGCAGCTTTTCGATCACCGCGGCATAGTTGCCGTCGGGAACGAAGCAGATGTCCTGGCTGTCGGGCTTGTCCGCGACCGCCAGCCCGTGACGGGCGGCAAGCACGCGGGTTTCGGCCTTGCTGACAAGCCCACCCAAGGGAAAGCGCAGGAACTCCAACTGTTCGTGCGTGGTGGAAAACAGGAAATAGCTCTGGTCCCGGTTCGGATCGGCCGCCATGTGCAGTTCGGCCCCCTGCAGCCCGTCCAGCCGGCGGATATAGTGGCCCGTCGCCATGCAATCCGCGTCAAGATCCCGCGCCGTGTCCAGCAGATCGCGGAACTTGACCCGTTCGTTGCAGCGGATGCAGGGGACCGGAGTCGCCCCCGCCAGATAGGCGTCGGCGAATTCCTCGATCACCGATTCGCGAAAGCGGTTCTCGTAATCCAGGACATAATGCGGGATGCCGATGCGTTCGGCCACGCGGCGGGCATCGTGGATGTCCTGCCCGGCGCAGCAGGCGCCCTTTTTCTTCAGCGCGGCGCCATGGTCGTAAAGCTGCAGCGTGACGCCGATCACGTCATAGCCTTCGGCCTTCAGCTGAGCTGCCACGACCGAACTGTCCACGCCGCCCGACATGGCGACGACCACACGGGTATCGGCGGGCGCCTTGGCAAAACCAAGGCTGTTCAGGACGGGCGCCGGGGCGCGGGGATCATGTTGGGTCACGGGAAAGGTTCCTGTCCGGCGGGGCAAAGCCGGCTTTTGCCGAAAAATATAGGGAAAAGGGTGCCGGACTCAACCCGCCGCAGGCGCGACCTTCACCGGACCTTAAAGTCTGTGTGCCATCAGAAAGCTGTTCAGTCAGGCGGGGCAGACAATGTTCGTCAGGAAAGCGGCGGGACCACGTGCGGTCACATTGGCGGATGGAACGGTCCTGTCGCTGGCGGATCTGCCGGATCCGCAGACGCGCTGGGTGGCGCGGCGCAAGGCCGTGGTGGTCCGCGCGGTGCAGCACGGGCTGCTGGCGCGAGAGGAGGCGCTGCGCCGCTATGGGCTGAGCGAGGAGGAGCTGGACAGCTGGACAAGGGCCATCGGACGCCATGGCACCGCGGGACTGAAGGTCAAGGCGCTGCGCAAGTAAGGGGGTGCGACAACCGGGACGCGATTTTCTGTTGACGTGCTAACCAGATATTAACCATTGCTCGGCAACTTCGTCCCAAATGCGGCAAACGGAAGGAAGGGCCCATGCGGATCCTGCTGGTCGAGGATGATCCGACCACGGCGCGCAGCATCGAACTGATGCTGACCCACGCCAATTTCAACGTCTATCTGACCGACATGGGGGAAGAGGGCGTCGATCTGGCAAAACTTTACGATTACGATCTGATCCTGCTGGACCTCGACCTGCCGGACATGAGCGGCATGGAAGTGCTGCGCCTGATCCGGCTGGCGCGCATCGACACGCCGATCCTGATCCTGACCGGATCGGACGACACCGAAATCAAGCTGCGCGGCTTCGGCTTCGGCGCCGACGATTACATGACCAAGCCGTTTCACCGCGACGAACTGGTTGCCCGCATCCAGGCCATCATCCGCCGGTCCAAGGGCCACAGCCAGTCGGTGATCCGCACCGGGCGGATGATCGTGAACATCGACGCGCGCGCGGTCGAGGTGGACGGCAGACCCGTCAACCTGACCGGCAAGGAATACCAGATCCTGGAACTGCTGAGCCTGCGCAAGGGCACGACCCTGACCAAGGAGATGTTCCTGAACCATCTTTACGGCGGCATGGACGAACCCGAACTGAAGATCATCGATGTCTTCATCTGCAAGCTGCGCAAGAAACTGTCCGAGGCCCTGGGCGGCGAAAACCACATCGAAACCGTCTGGGGCCGCGGTTACGTGCTGCGCGATCCGCAGGAATCGCGGGTAGTGGAGCGGCTGGCGGTCGGGGCCTGACCGCTCCCTGACCGTTCTGCCGCGGCGGCGGCGTGCTGGACAAGCGGCGGCGGCGCTGGCTATCACCGGCGCAGGACTGGCCGGCACGGCCGTTGACGGGACACCGACAGGCACGGGCATGGCAGGGCAAGGGAGCAAGGGCAGGAACGGCGTGGTCGATGTGGATGATCCCGGTGCGACAGGAACCGGGATTGCCGGCGGCGGGCAGGGCGCAGCCGGACCGTCCGCGATTACTGCCGGGGGGGCGGACCGGACTGAGGCAGGGAACCCGCCGCGCTCCGCAGGCAGGACTGGCCCCGGCGCGGTCCATCCCGTGCCGTTGCTGACAGCATCCGGCACTGACCCGCTGATCGAAGAGCCGATTGATTCCGCTCCGCTGCCCAGCGATCCGGCCAGTGTACAGGCTGAAATCCTCGCGCTCGCCGCGGCCGTGACAAGTGCGAATACCGCCTATCACACGCTCGATGCACCAACGATCAGCGACGCTGAATATGACGCGCTGAAGCAGCGGCTGGCCGCGCTGGAAGCCGCGTTCCCCGAGCTTGCCCCGGCTGACAGCCCCACGGCTCAGGTCGGCGCAACCCCTGCCGAGGGCTTCGGCAAGGTACGCCACGCCCAGCGGATGATGTCGCTGGAAAACGCCTTCTCGGTGCAGGACGTGGCTGATTTCGTCGCGCGGACACGCAGCTTCCTGAACCTGCCCCCGGCTGTCGCGCTGGCCTTTACGGCCGAGCCCAAGATCGACGGCCTGTCCCTGTCCCTGCGTTACGAGAACGGAGTTCTGGTGCAGGCCGCCACTCGCGGCGACGGCACCACCGGCGAAAACGTGACCGCCAATGCCCGCACGATTCCCGACATTCCCCATCGTCTGAACGGCGCCCCCGAGGTGCTGGAGGTTCGGGGCGAGGTCTATATGTCCCACGCGGATTTCGCCCGCCTGAACGCCGAAGGGGGCGCGCGTATCTTTGCCAATCCGCGCAATGCCGCCGCGGGATCGCTGCGCCAGCTTGATCCGGCGGTGACGGCACGGCGGCCGCTGCGGTTCTTTGCCTATGGCTGGGGCGAATTGTCTGCGCCCCTGGCCATGACCCAGATGGGCGCGGTGAACCGGCTGGCTGAACTGGGATTTCCGACCAATCCCCTGACGCGGCTGTGCGGCAGCCTGCCGGAAATCCTGCAGGTTTACGCCGACATCGAACAGCGCCGCGCGACGCTGGGCTATGACATCGACGGCGTCGTCTACAAGCTGGACGATCTGGCGCTGCAGGCGCGGCTGGGGTTCCGCTCGACCACGCCGCGCTGGGCCTTGGCGCACAAGTTCCCGGCCGAGATCGCCTGGACGCGGCTCGACCGGATCGAGATCCAGGTGGGCCGCACCGGCGCGCTGTCCCCGGTCGCGCGGCTGACGCCGGTCACGGTGGGCGGCGTGGTCGTGTCGAACGCGACATTGCACAACGAGGATTACATCGCCGGCCGCGACGCCCGCGGCCAGCCAATCCGCGATGGCCGCGACATCCGCGAAGGCGACTGGGTGCAGGTCTATCGCGCGGGCGACGTGATCCCCAAGATCGCCGATGTCGACCTCAGCCGCCGCCCTGCGGATGCGGTGCCCTATGCCTTTCCCGAAACCTGCCCCGAATGCGGCAGCGATGCGGTGCGCGAGCCGGGCGATGCGGTGCGCCGCTGCACCGGGGGAATGGCCTGTCCGGCGCAGGCAGTCGAAAAGCTGCGCCATTTCGTGTCCCGCGCGGCCTTTGACATCGAGGGGCTAGGCACGAAGCAGGTCGAGGCGTTCCATGCCGATCCGGTGCTGTGGATCCGCGAGCCTGCCGACATCTTCACCCTTGCCGCCCGCGATGCGGCGGGCCTGTCGCGGTTGCGAAACCGCGAGGGCTGGGGCGAACGCTCGGCCGAGAACCTGTTCCGCGCCATCGAGGATCGGCGGACGATCCCGCTGGCCCGGCTGATCTTTGCCCTGGGCATCCGTCATGTGGGCGAGGTCGCGGCGGCCACGCTC
>CALLYR010000185.1 GCA_937859005.1 uncultured Paracoccus sp.
GCTGCGCGGCGATCTGGCCGCGATGGCCGCCCTGCCGCCCTCCGACTGGAACCAGGGCGATCCCGACCGGCTGGCCTATATCGTCTATACTTCGGGCACCTCCGGCCAGCCGCGGGCGGTGATGCATGCGCATCGGGCGATCCTGGCGCGACGGATGATGTTTCAGGGCTGGTATGGGCTGACCCCTGCCGACCGGCTGATGCACGCGGGGGCCTTCAACTGGACCTTCACGCTGGGAACCGGACTGATGGACCCCTGGACCATCGGCGCCACCGCCCTGATCCCGGCGGACGGCACCGCCATCGAACAGATCTCCCTGCTGGCCCGGCGTCACGGGACCACGATCCTTGCCGCCGCGCCGGGGGTGTTCCGGCGCATGCTGCGCGCGGACTGGGGGCCGATTCCCGGCTTGCGCCACGGCCTTGCGGCAGGCGAGCGTCTGGACCCCGCGCTGCGGCAGGCATGGCGCGACCGTACCGGCACCGACCTGCACGAGGCGATGGGCATGTCGGAATGTTCCACCTTTCTGTCCGGCAGTCCCACCCGCCCCGCGCCGGAAGGCAGCGCCGGTCATCCCCAGCCCGGCCGCCGCGTTGCCGTGCTGGACGATGATGGCCGCGAACTGCCGCCCGGCGAATCCGGCGTGCTGGCGGTCCATCGCAGCGATCCGGGGCTGTTCCTGGGCTATCTGGATCAGCCCGCGGAAACAGCGGCGCGGTTCCAGGGCGACTGGTTCCTGACCGGCGATCTGGCCGTGCAGGCCGGGGACGGCGCGATCTCCACCCTGGGCCGCGCCGACGACATGATGAACGCTGGCGGCTATCGTGTCGCGCCGGGCGAGGTCGAGGACGCGCTGGCCCCCGTTCCCGGCGCGGGCGATGTGGCGGCGGCGGAACTGGCGGTGGCGGGGGGTGCCTCGATCATCGCGGCCTTCTGGACCGGCCCTGCGGATGCCGACGACCTGCGCGCGGCAGCGCAACAGGCGCTTGCCCGCTACAAGCAGCCGCGGGACTATATCCATGTCGATGCCCTGCCCCGCACACCCACCGGCAAGGTCAACCGCCGCGCCCTGCGCGAAGCCCATCGAAAGGACCGCGCATGACTGTGCCGCTGGACATCTTTGCCGATCCGGTCTGTCCCTGGTGCCTGATCGGCAAGGCCGAACTGGACCGGGCGCTGGAAAGCAGCCCCGGCCATCCTTTTGCCATCACATGGCGCCCCTTCCGGCTGAATCCCGACATGCCACGGTCAGGCATGGCCCATACCGCCTATATGCTCGCCCGCTTCAAGGACGAGAAAGGCATTCTTGAGGCCACCCGCCCCGTGCTGGAAGCGGCCGAACGGCTGGGCCTGTGGATCAACATGGCCGCGATCGACCGCATCCCCGACACGACCGACGCCCATCGCCTGCTGCACTGGGCGGCGATCGAGGGGGCGCAGACCCCCGTCATGTCGGGCCTGATGGCCGCTCACTGGCGCGAGGGACGCAACATCGGCCGCGCAGATGTGCTGGCCGACATCGCCGGGGCTGCAGGCATGGACAAGGCGGCGGTCGCGCAACTGCTGGCGACCGGCGCCGATCGCGACACGGTAATCGCGGCCGAGGCCCATGCCCGTCAGCGCGGCATCCGTTCGGTCCCGACCTTCATCGTGGCCGACACTCATGTCGTCCCCGGCGCCCAGTCTGCTGCGCTGTGGCAACAGGTCATCGACGAACTGGCCGGACGGGACATGCCGCGCCACTGAAGACGCCGAAAGTCTGCCCGGTGTTTCCTGCCAGAGGCAGGGGATGAATACGGAAGGAATGAAATGATACGCAGGTTCTGGATGGCGGCCGGGCTGGCGCTGACGATGACGCTGGCGGGCTGCATGAGCCAAGCGGTGCGGGACAGCGTGACCGCCCCCACCCTGTCGCCGCAGGACCGGCCGTCGCTGAAGGACCGTATGTCCGGTGCCCTGAACCTGCGCAAGGACCCGCCCGCGCTGCAATGGGCCGGGCAGGACGGGGCCGACGCATGGACGCAGGCCACGATCGAGGCGCTGGAGGAGGAAGGCATCACCCTGCTGTCCGCCGTGCCTGCGGACATCATGCAGTATTGCCCCGGCTATGCCGCGCAAAGCCGCGAAAACCGCGCCGCCTTCTGGGCCGGCTTCCTGTCCGCCGTCGCCCGGCACGAAAGCGGCTGGAACCCGGCTGCCTCGAAGGATGGCGGGCGGCGTCTGGGCCTGATGCAGATCTCGCAAGACGATTCGCGCGCGAACGGCTGCCGGGGCGGTCTGCTGGATGCGGGCGACAACATGCACTGCGCGGTCCGCATCCTTGCACGGCATGTCGCCCGGGACAGCACGATCGACGGCGGTAGCGAAGCCGGGGACAGGCCGCGCGGGGTGGCAAATGTGTGGTCGTCGCTGCGGTCCGGCAGCCGCCGCGCCGATATCGCGACCTGGACGCGCCGGCAAAGCTATTGCCGGTGATCGGGACCTAGCGTCCTTCCGGCCGGGGTGCGCGTGACAGGGTCAACCCGTGTTCGGGCTCCTCGTCCGGCGCAGGCTCGATCGGTGAGGCGCTGGGACCATGCGCGAAACGCTGCATCAGCGCGTTTTCCAGCACCGCATTCAGCGCGCGCGAGCGTTCGATATATTCCTCGTTCTGGTCCATCGGCACACCGGGCCGCCACAATTCGGCCAGTTCGCGCAGGCTGGCGCGGTCATGGCGATAGAAGATCCGCTCCAGCTCGGACGCCTCGTATTCCGAAAGCCCCGTGTTTTCCAGAACATAGCGCCCGGCCCGAAGCGAGCTGTCGAACATCTCGCGTACGATGTGGTCGGCCCCCGCCTCATACAGCTGATAGACATTCACCCGGTCGCGGGCTCGGGCGACGATCTTCAGATCGGGACGCTGCTGGCGGGCATAACGGACCAGGCGCAGATTGGCATCGGGGTCGTCCATCGCCGCGACCAGGATGCGGGCGCGGGCCAGACCGGCCGCCGCCAGAATCTCGGGACGGGTCGGATCGCCGAAATATCCCTTGAAGCCAAAGCGCCGCATCAGCTGGATGGTCTTCAGGTCGTGGTCCAGCACCGTCGTCTTGAACCCGGACATGGTGACCAGCCGGTTGATGACCTGTCCGAAGCGGCCGACGCCAGCGATGATGATGGGCTGCTGGTCGTCGATATGGTCAGGCGTGCGCGCTTCGCTGTCGTCGCCCAGCAGGGGCATCAGCCTGTCGTGCAGGATGAACAGCAAGGGCGTTGCCAGCATCGACAGCGCGATTATCAACAGGAAAGCCTCGGCCAGCGAGCGGTTCAGCAGCTTCAGCGTAATGGCATAGGACACCAGCACGAATCCGAATTCGCCCGCCTGCGCCAGGGACAGGGTGAACAGCGGCCGTTCGCGGCGCGGCATTCCCATGATCCGGGCGATCAGGAACAGGACCGCGGCCTTGATGGCGATGACCACCGCCGTCACGCCCAGCACCACCGCCGGGCTTTCGATCAGGATGTCCAGGTTCATTCCCGCACCGACGGTGATGAAGAACAGCCCCAGCAGCAGCCCCTTGAAGGGCGCGATCTGCGCCTGCAGTTCGTGGCGGAACTCGGATCCGGCCAGCATCACGCCGGCAAGGAAGGTACCCAGCGCCGGAGACAGCCCAACGAAGCTCATCAGCGACGCGATGCCCACCACGATCAGCAGCGATACCGCCGTATCCATTTCCAGCAGCCGCGCGGAATGGGCGAACCGGAACAGCGGACGGGTCAGGTAATGTCCCGTCAGCACCACCGCCGCGACTGCGCCCAAGGTTATCAGCATCGCCCCCCAGCCGGGCAGCGAGGCCATGAAGGCCGCGCCCGGACCCTCTGCCGTTCCGTGGCCTGAAACACCCGCCAGCAGCGGCATGATCGCCAGCATCGGGATCACCGCGATATCCTGGGTCAGCAGCACCGCGAATGCGCTGCGCCCGCCCCCCGTCTGCATCAGCGATTTTTCGGACAAGGTCTGCAGCACGATCGCCGTCGAGCTGAGCGACAGGATCATGCCTTCGGTCAGCGCGACCGCCGGCGGCTGGTCCAGCAGCACCGCCAGAAGGCTGAGCAGCAGAACGGTCAGGACGATCTGCATCCCGCCAAGCCCCAGCAGGCGCTTGCGCATTTCCCACAGGCTGCGCGGCTCCAGTTCCAGCCCGATCAGGAACAGCATCATCACCACGCCGAATTCGGCAAAATGCTGAAGATCAGCCATGTCCCCGTCGCTGCCGGCCAGCCCCAGCACGGGACCGATGATGATGCCGGCGATCAGATAGCCCAGAACCGACCCAAGACCCATCCGGGCCGAGATCGGCACCGCCACGACCATGGTTACCAGATAGACGGTCGCGATCAGCAGGAACGAACCCAAACGGTCCTCCGCGAAAGGTCAGGCAGGACGGCGGCTCTCACCGGCCGTTCAGGATCGCAAGATTATACTGTCGGCCGCCCCTGACATAGCTGATGCGGCCATTGCCGATGGCATTGATCGCACCGCCGTCGATCTTGTCGCCCAGGCGGACGGTCACGATCTTGCCGTTGCGCAGGCGGATCAGCCCGCGGCTGGCGCGGCCAGCGCCGATCACGCCGATGACCTGGGTCCTGGCCAGATCCATGCCGCCCACGGTCGCGGCCTTGGCAACGGTGCCCGGCGCGGGGCCGCGGGCGGCGGTGGTGGCGACTTCGGGCTCGTCGTCGATTTCGGGGGGGCGGTATTCGCCGCGCTTGGCGATGGCGGCGCGTTCCTCGGCCTCGGCCTGGGCGCGGGCACGGGCCTCAGCAGCGGCGCGGGCCTGCATTTCGGCCTTGGCATCGGCGATCGCCTCGACCGTACCGAAGAACTCCAGATGCACCGGCTCCACCGTGGTGACGATGGCGATGTGCGGACGCACCATCTTCACC
>CALLYR010000186.1 GCA_937859005.1 uncultured Paracoccus sp.
GCCCGCCATACCGCCCGCATCTATATGGACGCCGATATCCGGCCGGGGCCGCGGATGCTGGGCCTGCTGGCGCAGGCGCTGGACCGGCCGCATCCGCTCTATGCCAGCGGCCGCCTGACCGTGCCACCTGCCTCCAGCCGGATCAGCCGGCATTACGCGCGGTTCTGGACCCGGTTGCCCTTTGTCGCCGAAGGGGTGCCGGGGGCCGGCCTGTTTGCGGTGAATGGCCCCGGACGGGCACGCTGGGACCGCTTTCCGGCGATCATTTCCGACGATACCTATGCGCGGCTTCACTTTGCCCTAGCCGAACGCATCCGGGTGGCCGAGAATTTCACCTGGCCGGTGGTCGAGGGGTTTCCCGCCCTGGTGGCGGTCCGCCGCCGCCAGAATGCGGGTGTCGATGAAATCCGCCGCCTTTTCCCCGACCTGCTGGCGAATGCGCAGGACCGCCGCCTCACGCGGGCCGAAACCCTGCGCTTGGCCGCGGCGGACCCTAGGGGATTCTCCGCCTATGCCGCGGTCGCGCTGGCCGTGCGCTTGCGCCCGCAGGGAAGGGACTGGACGCGCGGGCGCTGACCGGCGGGACGGATGGCCGGCGCTTCCGTCAGAAAGCGCAAGGAACCGGAAGGCCGCGCGCCGGAGAAGGGACGGCAATGCCTCTTCTTCGCGGCCGGATTCGGGCTGCGTGGCCGGAAAGACGCGGGATTTCCATTCGGACAAGCATTCCAAGCCGATTCGTCAAATTTTATCGGGACTGATCTCGACGCTCTGTCCGGGTTTTTTCAGGTCACATGCCTGACTGGCCAAATAGACAGGTTCAGGACAAGCCCACTTTAGATTACACCAACTTGCAGGAGTGAATGGACCCGCAAGCTGGTGTTTTTGACCGGTCGGTTCAAAATATCTGCTTCGTATTTGAGTAGTTTTTGGCAACACTCTGTTGCGTCTGAGAGGCAAAATTATGAAGAAGTATGCTTCTGCCGATCACTCCCATCTGCTCAGGGTCATCAACTCGGACAGGAGGGGAGGCGTGGACGGGTTCTATGCACGCCGCGTCAAGCGTGCATTCGACATGACGGCCGTTCTGATGGCCCTGCCCTTCGTGCTGCCGGTGATCCTGATTCTGGCGATGCTGGTGGCGCTGGAGGGAGGGAAACCTTTCTATACCCAGGCGCGGGTAGGTCGTTACGGCAAGTCGTTCCGCATGTTCAAGCTGCGCACGATGGTGCCCGATGCGGAAGCCGCGCTGAAGCGTCATCTGGAATCAGACTCTGCGGCGCGCGCGGAATGGGACGACACGCAGAAACTGAAGAAGGATCCGCGCGTCACCTTCCTGGGCCGGTTCCTGCGCAAGAGTTCGCTGGACGAGTTGCCGCAACTGCTGAACGTGCTGATCGGCGACATGAGCATCGTGGGCCCGCGTCCCATCATGGTATCCCAGCAGGTCCTGTATCCCGGCGCCGATTATGTGCGTCTGCGGCCTGGGCTGACCGGCATGTGGCAGGTCACCGACCGCAACGATTCGACCTTTGCCAAGCGCGCCAGCTTCGATGCGGAATATGCGATGAAGCTGAACTGGCGCACCGATTTCCGGATCATGTGGCAGACCGTGGGGGTTGTTCTGCGCTGCACCGGTTACTGACGCCGGCATCCGAGAGCACCTGTCCGCCCGGACACAGGCTGCGGGCCGCAGCGGACAGCAGCAATGACACCGCGCCGCCGACGGCATAGACACCCAAGGCGGCCCACAGGCCCATCCCTGCCCACCACGCGGCGACCCCCCCGATCCAGGCGACGCCAACGGCCAATGCCACCATGCCGATCATGTCCGATTCTCCCCAGTCCGGCCCGGACCAGAACGCGAGTGCCGCATATCCCACACGCATATGAAACGCTGCCGCGTCGCTGGTTCCAAGATGAAAAACTGTCTGCTGCCGATTTGTGCCAAAAACCGCTTAAAGAAGTCTTAAGTTGAGGCGGAAAACAGCCCAACCTCCGTTCAACTTGAAGTAGAGATTAGATGGCAACTGTCGCCTATATCGTCAATACCTATCCACGCGGCTCGCACAGCTTCATCTGGCGCGAGATCGCGGCGCTGGAACGGCGGGGGCTGCGGGTGCATCGCTTTGCCGCCCGCCGCGCAGAGGAATCGGCAAGCGATCCCGCCATCAAGGCCGAGGCGGCACGGACGGAATACCTGCTCGACCGCGGTCCCGCTGCCTTGGCCGCGGCCCTGGCGCGGGCGGCCGGGGGCGCCCCTCTCCGCCTCGCGCACCGGCGCGCGGTGGCGGGGGAAAGCAGCCTCGGTCAGCAACTGGCCTATGTGGCCCAGGCATGTATCCTGCGCGACCGCTGCGCCGCCTTGGGGGTGCGCCATCTGCATGCGCATTTCGGCACCAATCCGGCCCGTGTCGCGGCCTATTGCCGGATGCTGGGGGGACCTCCCTTCAGCCTGACCGTTCACGGACCCGAGGAATTCGACCGCCCGCAGGCGCTGGACCTGGCCGGCAAGGCAGAGGCCGCAGCCTTCACGGTGGGGGTCAGCCAGTTCGGACGGTCGCAGCTGATGCGCTGGGTCGCGCCCGGCCATTGGGACCGGTTGAAGGTCGTTCATTGCGGGCTGGATCTGGCCGATTTCCCTGCACCGCCGCCGCTGCCCGCCGGCCCGCCCACGCTGGTCGCGGTGGGACGGTTTTCCGAACAGAAGGGCTTCGGCCTGTTGATGCGAGCGATGCAGCGGCTTCGCGCCACGCGCCCCGATCTGCGGCTGGTCCTGGTGGGTGATGGCGAGTTGCGCCCGGCGATCGAGGCTGAAGCCATCCGCGCGGATGTGGGCGATTCGCTGCGCCTGACCGGCTGGCAGGATCAGGCCGGCGTCCGCCGCGCCATGGCGCAGGCCCATGCACTGGTCGTGCCCAGTTTCGCCGAGGGCCTGCCCGTCGTCATCATGGAGGCGATGGCCATGGGCCGGCCGGTCCTGTCCACCTGGGTCGCCGGCATCCCGGAACTTGTGATTCCCGGTGACTGCGGCTGGCTGGTGCCGCCCGGCGATGTCGACGCGCTGGCCGGCGCGATGCAGACCGTGGCGGAAACCCCGCTGGAGCGGCTGGCCGCGATGGGACAGGCGGCGCGCGCCCGCGTGGTTGCGCGACATGACGTGGACCGGTCCGCCGCGATTCTCGCCCGCCTCATGAAAGTCTGAGGAGCGCCAGCGCCATGAGGTGGCGCGGGCTGCGGACCCAGGCCCCGTGCAGCCGGTGCCACGGCGTCCGCGCCACGAACGTACTCCCTTTGGCGGTCAGCGCTACCTGACCGAATTCCAGCATCTGCCGCGTGACGGCGAACTGCGCCTTGTAGGCGGCCTCCTTCCCGACGAATGCGCTCAGTGCATCGCAGCCGTCGAAGGGAGCGACGATTTCGGCAAGCCCGTCCGTGGCGGCGTCCAGCGGCTCGATGTCGATTCCTGCGACCGTCCCATCCGCGGGACCCGCGACTGCCAACGCCAGTTCGCGGTCATGGGCCAGCGAGGCGGTGATATGGGCTGGCAACCGTGGGCAGCGGTCCGGCCCTGCGGGAATCGGATAGTCCGGCGGCAGGTCCAGCCCTGCCGCCGCGATGGCCGCCCGCAGCGCCGCCCGCCCGGCCGCGAATTCGCGGCGCCGCACGGGAACTGCGCGCGCCAGCTGGCCCGCCTCGTCGGGATGCAGCGGGTAATCGGTGCCAATGGACAGCACCGCGCAGGCGAAACCGGGGGGCAACAGGCCTGCAACGCCGGCCTGCAACGCCTGCCGGTTACAGCCCGCGGCGGAACTGTTCGCGCAGGGCACGGCGCTTGGCGATGGGATCGTCGATCTCTGCCGCAGGTGCCGCCGCATTTGCCGGCAGCGGTTCGGCCGCGGCAGGGCGCGCCGCAGCGGCGGCCGGTCCGGCGAACGATATCGGCGCCTTCGGCATCAGGCTTTCCGCGTGATCGACGTAATCGCGCAGCACCGGGAAGCGGAAGATGTCCGTTACCCCCAGCCGGTCCGCCCCCAGCCGGTCGCGCAGGGTCCGGTGCAACTGGATGGCCAGCAGCGAATGGCCGCCCAGGGCAAAGAAGTTGTCCGACGCCTTGGGCGCCGCAATCCCCAGCGTTTCCGACCAGACCGAGCGGATGTCGGCGAACAGCGCCCCCGGCGCGACCGGCGCGGGCGCCCTGGCCGCCACGGGCGCGACTGCGGGCGCAGGTTCCGCCTTGGCCACGGGCCTGGCTGCCACCGCATTCTCGGGCGCGGGCAGGGCGTTGCGGTCGATCTTGCGGTTTGGCGTCAGCGGCATCTGCGCCAGCGTCACGATCCGGCCCGGCACCATATGCGCGGGCAGATCGCGCATCAGCGCCGCGCGCAGGTCGGATTCGGACGGGACAGCCGGGCCGGTGACATAGGCCACCAACCGCTGGTCGCCGGGCCGGTCCTCGCGCACGATGGTGACCGCCTCGCGCACCCCCGGAATGGCCATCAGGCGCGTTTCGATCTCGCCCAGTTCGATGCGAAAGCCGCGCAGCTTGACCTGGTGATCGGCGCGACCGACGTAATCCAGCCGCCCGTCGTCCCGCCAGCGGACCAGATCGCCCGTGCGATACATCCGCGCCCCGCCCGGTGCCGCGCGATCCTGCGCCACGAAGGGATCGGGCACGAACGCCTTTTCGGTCAGGTCGGGACGCTGCCAATAGCCGCGCGCAACCCCGTGGCCGCCGATGTAAAGTTCGCCCTCGACCCCGTCGGGGACGGGCGCCCCGGTCGCGTCCAGCACGTAAAGCTGGGTGTTGGCAAAGCCGCCCGCCAGCGTGGCCGAACGATCCTCAGGCGCGATCCGGCCGGCCGAGGACCAGATCGTCGTCTCGGTCGGACCATACATGTTGAAGATGTCCGCCCCCGTGGCCGCCCGCAGTTCCGCCAGCAGCGAATCGGGCAGCGCCTCGCCCCCGATCATCAGGCAGCGCAGGCCCCGCAGGGCGCGGGTCGCCGCCCGGTCGCCCACCAGGATGCGGGCCATGCTGGGCGTGCATTGCAGATGGGTGACGCCGTGGCGCCGGATCTGCGCCGCGATCGAGAAGTCATCCTCGGCAGGCGCGCCCCCGCCCGCGTTCACCCGGTCGCGTAACTCGGCCAGCAGGGGCAGCGCCGCCAGCACCTGATCGGGCGCAATGCCGTAATCGATCAGGCAGGCGACCTCGGTCACGCCGATTTCCGCCAGACGGGCGACGCGGGCCACCCCGTCCTCGACCGTGCCGAACAGGCCCGATTCCTCGAAATAGCGGCGGAAGGCGAATTCCAGGATGCCGTCCACCTCCTCCTCGGTCAGGGTGCCAAGGTCGATCGCCATCGGATTGGTCATGCCCGCGGGGCGACGGAAAGCGGGGAAATCCCAGGCGAACTGTTTCACCAGCCCGGCGGCGCTGCGCAGATAGGATTTCATCGGCCCCCGCGCGGCCTCGTGCGCGGCCTCGCGCGTGTCGGCCAGATAGCTGTGCAGCATCAGGGTGACGGTGAAATCGCGCGGGTCATGGCCGGATTCGCGCAGGGCCGCGTGATAGTCGCGGATGCGGTCGGCCACGACGTCGATGCTTTGCCCCAGGAGATGGGTCAGGACGTTCATGCCCTTGCGTCCGGCCTCGACCCAGGTGTCGGGATTGCCCGCGATGGTCATCCACAGCGGCAGTTCGGGCTGCACCGGGCGCGGCTGCGTCACGACATCCTGCATCCGCCCGCTCGCGGTCGGGAAGGCCACCGCCTCGCCCCGCCACAGGCGGCGCAACTGGTCGATGCCGTCCGACAGCGCCTGCTTGTTGGCGGGCGGGATGTTTTCGGGACGCAGCACGAAATCCTCGGGCTGCCAGCCGGAGGCCACGGCAAGGCCCGCGCGCCCCCCGGTCAGGTTGTCGATGACCGCCCATTCCTCGGCCACGCGGACGGGATGGTGCAGCGGCAGGACGCAACTGCCTGCCCGGACCCCGATGCGAGAGGTGACGGCCGCGACTGCCGCCCCGCTGACCGAAGGGTTCGGATAGGGGCCGCCGAAGGCGTGGAAATGCCGTTCCGGCGTCCAGACGGCGGCAAAGCCGTTCTGGTCGGCGAAACGCGCGCCCTCCAGCAGCAGGCGGTATTTCTGTTCGCCCGGTCCGTCGTCGTTGCCCCAATAGAACAGGCTGAATTCCATCCCGTCGGCCGGGGCATGGGCACCAGCGGCGATCAGGCGCGAGTCCTCGCCCGCGATCACGACCTTGAGGCCGCGGGCCAGCGACCAGAAAATTTCCAGCACCGAGATGTCGAAGCTGAGGCTGGTCACCGCCAGCAGGCAGTCGCCGTCCTGCACCGGGATCGCCTCGTCGATGCCGGCAAAGAAATTGGTGACGTTGCGATGCTCGATCATCACGCCCTTGGGGCGTCCGGTCGATCCCGAGGTATAGATCAGATAGGCGAGGTTCGACGGGTCCGCCGCAGGCGCGGGCATCGCCGTCACCGCAGGCGGAATATCGGCCGGGATCGGCACCAGCGTCGCGTCGCAGGCGGGCAGCGCCCCGGTCAGCCCGCGCTGGACCAGCACGATGTCGGCACCGCTGTCGGACAGATACAGCGACAGCCGTTCGGACGGATAATCCGGGTCCAGCGGCAGATAGGCGCCCCCGGCCTTCAGGATCGCCAGCGCCCCCACGACCATCTCGATCCCCCGGCGCGCGAACAGGCCCACGGGGCGGTCAGGGCCCACCCCCAACGCCTGCAGCCGCAGCGCCAGGGCGGATGCCGCGCGGTCCAGCCCGGCCCGGGTGACGGTGCGGTCCTCGAACACCAGCGCAGGCGCGTCGGGGTCACGGGCGAGGGTGGCGGCGATCAGGTCGTGGATGCAGCCCGCGGGCACCGGGCGGGCGGTGTCGTTGCGGTCCACCACCATGGCGCGGCGCGCATTCGCGTCCACCATCGACAGATCGGCCAGCGCCGTCCGGTCCGGGGCGGCGGCGGCGCGTTCGATGGCTGCACCGGCCATCTTGGCCAGCGTATCGGGCACAGCGGCCCGGTTCCAGTGCAGGGTCCAGCCCCCGTCCCCGGCCGCAACCCACAGGTCGAGCCCCGTTCCGCCGCCCGCCAGGTCGATGCCCAGCCGCGGCGGCGCCTGATCGCGCAACTCGGGCGCGCGGCGGGGCAGGTCGGTCAGATGGAACTGCCGGGCCGTCACCTCGGCCAGCGCCGAATCGGCCTGCGCGGCGAGATCGGCCAGCGTCGCATCCCCGTCCGCCTGCACCCGCAGCGGCAGCCAGTCAGCGACAATGCCGGGTTCGGACGGCAGATCCTTGGGGCGGACCGCGATATCCACGGACGGACGCCCGTCCAGCCGGGCCAGCGCCCAGGCCGATGCCGCCAGCGCGCGGTCCGGCGCAAGTTCCAGCCGCCGCTGGCCCATGCCCGCGCCGGTCCCGCCGCCCGCATTGTGCAACTGAGCCGGGATCGCCTGCGCCAGCCGCTTGCGCCACCAGGCGTCATGGCGCGCCGCCACCGTCCCCAGTTCGGTCAGCCGCTGGCGCTGCGCCTCGTCGATCTGGGGCAGTTGCGTGCCCGCGGCGGGCAGGTCCCCCGCATCCACGCCATCCAGAACAAGCCGGATCGCCCCGTCCCCGGTGGCGACAACCAGCCCGGCCTCACCGGATTCCAGCACCTGCCCCGGCTCGCCCTGACCCGGCATGGGTTCCGCCGAGGTCACCACCGCCGGCCCATCCGCCAGCATCAGCCGCGCCACGGTCAGCGGGTTCCAGTAATGGCCGTGATCCAGCGCGCGGACCAGCGCGTCGGTCTGCGCCGCGCTGCGCCGCAGGTCGATCAGCCCGCAGGCCGCGGGCCGACGGTCGCGGGGATAATATTCGCGCCCCTCCAGATCCTGCGGGCGGCGCTGCAGGTTGCCGGTCTCGATCCCGTCCAGCACGGATTCGAAACTGTCCGCGGCCGCGGCATAGCATCTGGCATTCAGCGTCAGCGCAGTTTCGCGCGGGGACAGGAGGATGTCGCGCGTGACCAGCAGATCGCCCTCGTCGATGCCGCCGCCGATCAGGTGCCAGGAAATGCCGTGGCCGTCGTGCCCTTGCGCGATGGCCCAGACCGGGACGTTCAGCCCGGCCATGTCGGGCAGCGGGCCGTCGTGGAAATTGATCGCGCCGCGGGTGCCGCGCGCCAGCATCGCGGGGCGCAGCACCGACAGATTGGCGATGCTGAACAGCCAGTCGGCCTGCGGCGCATCCGCGGACAAGGGGGCGTCCTGATCCTCGACCCGCAGGCTTTGGGATTCGGCCCAGGCGCGCAGGTCCGGGTCGCGGGTGACGACGGCGGCGATGCGGTGGCCGCGGTCCAGCATCCGCTGGACGCAATGGCGCAGCAGGCTTTCGTTGCCGACCGCGATGGCGGAAAAAGAGGTCATGCTGAAATCCCCTTGGGTTTGCGCATCAATGCATGGGCCGCCAGGCGGCGCAGGTGGTCGGGCGGAATGCCTGTGGGCCGCCGCTGCAGCAGGCACCGCAGGCGCCACAGCGCCCCCCCGGCCAGATGCGCCGCCGTCGCAGCGGTGGCGCCCCTCGTGCCGTGATGCTTGCGGAAATAATGGTGGCGCGAGGCATACCAGTAATCCGGCACCCGCTCCCAATCCTTCATGCCGGTGCTGACCGAACCGATATGGGTGACCAGGCTTTCAAGGACGTAATGCGTCTGCCAGCCGGCCGCCGCTGCCCGCAGGCACAGGTCGGTTTCCTCGAAATACAGAAAGAACGTCTCGTCGAACAGGCCGATCCGGTCCAGCACCTCCTGGCGGATCATCATGCTGGCGCCCGCCGACCAGCCCACCGGGCCCGACTGGACCGGCTGCGGCATCGGCACGATGCGGTTGCGCAGAAGCCGTGTCACCGGCCCGCTGCGGCAGGCCCCCTCGAATTCGCTGGCGGCCGAGGGAAAACGGAACGCCGTCGGATGCAGCACGCCGTCCTCTCCCTGCAGGCGGCTGCAGGCGATTCCGGCCTGCGGATGGGCCGCCAGCCAGTCGATCAGCGCCCGGATCGCGTCGGGATGCGGCAGCGCGTCGGAATTGAGCAGATAGACCAGATCCGCCCGCCCGCCGCCGGGCAGGCCGCGGCGGAGGGCGAAATTGTTGCCCGCCCCGAAGCCACCGTTGCGGCCGCTGTCCACGATGGCGACTCGGTCCGCGGGCCAGCCCCGCCGCGCCGCTTCCTGCGCCATCCGGGCCAGCGAGCCGTCGCCGGAATCGTTGTCCACGATGGTGATGCCGCCCGGCACCCCCTCCATCGCGGCCAGGGCGGCTTCGGCCGACTCGATGGTCATGCCGGACGTGCGGAAATTGACGATGATCGTGTGAAGTTTCATTCGGCGGCTTCTGCAATAAAGGTTTCATCGGCGGCGTCCGCCGCGCCGTCGGCCGCCTGCAGCAGATCGGACAGCCGTGCGGCCAGCACGCGGACGCTGGGTTCCAGCACCATGCTGTCGTGATCGCCCGGCACCTCGACCACCTTCAGCTGCGGCATCCAGTCGGACCAGCCGTTGTCGGGAATGACATATTCCCGCGCCTCGCTGACCCAGCGGCTGCCCGACACCCGCCAGCGCCGGTCCAGGGCTGGACGGAACAGCGCGGCGGGGCCGTCCCAGACCGACAGGCGCACCTTGGGCAAGGCGGCGCGGAAGGCGGCCTCGATCGCAAGGTCGTGGAACTGGGTGGCATCGGCCTCGGCTGCGGCGGCGCGATCGTTCAGGGACTGGCGGTAAGCGCGCCTGGCCCGCAGCCAGTTGCCTGCGAAGGACAGCCCCTGTTCGCGCATCTCGGCCCAGCGGATCGCCAGGCGGTCGCGGCGGCTCAGCTCCGGCCGCAGCGGCAGCGGGGTGTCCAGCAGGATCAGCTGACCCACCGTCTCGCCCGCCTCGGCCAGCTGCCGCGCCATTTCCAGCGCAATCAGCCCGCCGCCCGAGAACCCGCCCAGTAGCCAGGGCCCGCGCGGCTGGACCTGCCGGATCTCGGCCAGATAGTCGCGCGCGGCCTCTGCGAAATCCTCGTGCGGGGAATCGCCCCCGAACAGCCCGCGCGCCTGCAGCCCGTAAACGCGCCGGTCGCGTCCGATCCGCTGCGCCAGCGCCCGCAGGTTCATGACATTGCCGAACATGCCGGCCACGACAAAGAACGGCAGCCCGCTCCCCTCGCGCCCGCCCATGTCCACGACAAAGCGGTAATCCTGCGCCTGCGGGGCAGGGGCAGCGCCGGGCGCAGCTTCATGGGCCGCATTCGTGCGCCCGGTGCGGGCGTCGATCCGCGCGGCCAGCGCCGCCACGGTCGGCGCCTCGAACAGGGCCGAAATGGGAAAATCCACCCCATAGTGCTTGCGGACCTGGGTGAACATCCGAACCGCGATCAGCGAATGGCCGCCCAGATCGAAGAAGCTGTCCTCGGCCCCGATCTGGCGGATGCCCAGCAGCCCGGCCCAGATCCCGGCCAGTTCCGCCTGGGTGCCCGGTTCGGGCGCAACGAAGGTGCCGTCGATGTCGGGCCGCTCGAACGCCTGACCGCCAGCCGCGGCGTCCTGATCCTGCGGCCCGGCCTGCGCCACCAGCGACGGCAGGTCCAGCGTCGAGACATGGACCTGCCCCAGCCCCCCCTTCAGCGCCGCCGCCAGCGCCCGGTCCAGGGCGGGCAGTCCGTCGGCCGCGCGGATACCCTGGCGGGTCGTGTGGCGCAGCCGCTCCTCGGCCGGGGACAGGCGGCTGCGGGGGTGGGCCGCGGGCAGGCCCTCGGCCATCCGGCGCAGGGTAAAGCCATCGATGTCCACTACCGGCCTGCCGTCCGCATCCGTCAGCGTGACGGCAAGGCGGGCGGTTTCCCCGGTGCTGTCCAGCAACTGCACCCGGCTGAGGATGCGCGCGGGCAGGCGGCCGAAGACCGAGATGCGGGCGTAAGACATCGGCACCCACAGATGCGCGGGGTCATAGCCGGGGATCAGGTCCATCGCCCAGCCGGTCGCGATGTCCAGCAGGGCCGGATGCAGCCACATCCGGTCGGCATCGCCCGCAAAGGCCGGGTCCAGCGCCAGCCGCGCCAGCCCCACATCGCCGTCCAGCCGCAGCGCCCGCAGCACCCGCCATTCCGGGCCGAAGCGCATCCGCCCTTCCTGCGCAGACCGCAGGCCGGCAGGGTCCTCGCGTTGCCAGACGGCGCCGACATGCAGGCTGGCCAGGGGACGCAGTTCCGCAGTCTCGATCCGGGCGGTGGCGTTCGGGCTGTCGTCCTGCCCGTCGTCCAGCGTGACCGTGCCGTCGTCGCCCAGCCGGACCGTCACGCGGGCGGCTTCGGTGTTGCCCGCCAGCACGGGCCGCATGAAGCTCAGGTCGCGCAGCGTCACGGGCAGGGCCTGCCCGGCCGCGGCCAGCGCCTCGACCATCAGTTCGATGATGCCGGTGCCGGGCAGCAGCGCCTGCCCCGTTTCCGTGCGGTGGCCATCGATCAGCCAGTGTCCGGGCGACAGTTCCGCCACGAAGCCGTCCGGCCCTTCGCCCGTCAGCAGGGGCGCCCTGGCAGGATCGACGGGTTCGACCACATGGCTGCCGGTCGCGCGGGCGGCCATGCCGGTCTCGGCCCAGACGCCCCAGTTCACCGTCACAACCCGCCCCAGCGCCGCGGGCTGCGCCGCCCCCAGCGCGTCGAGCCAGGCGTTGGCCGCAACGTAATCCACCTGTCCCGCCGCCCCCAGCGCGGTCGAGCTTGAACTGAACAGCACTGTCAGCCGCGGCGGCTGGTCCGCCAAGGCCTGCATCAGGTTCAGTGTGCCATAGAGTTTGGGCGCCAGCACATCCGCCGCGGCGGCGTCCTGTTTCACCGCCATCAGCGTATCATCGATCACGCCCGCCGCATGCAGCACCACGTCGATCCGCCCGAACCGCGCCCGCGCGGCAGCGATGCCCGCGGCCACCGAATCCGGGTCGGTCAGGTCGGCGCCGACGGCCAGAACCCCGGCCCCCATGGCCTCCAGCGCCGCAATCGCGGCGCGTTGCCGCCGCCCGCGCTGGCCGGTGGCGCGGTCGGCGCCGCGCCCCATCAGCACCAGCCGCGCGCCGCGCGCCGCCAAGCCCCGCGCCAGCGTCTGCGCCACGCCGCCGAAGCCGCCGGTAATCAGGCAGACATCGTCCGCCCCGATGGCAGGCTGCTCGACCGGCCACAGGGCCACGGGCAGCAGCGCCTGCCGGAAGCGGCGGCCATCGCGCCACGCCACCACCTCGGTCGTTCCTCGTTCTGGCGGCACGCAGATTTCCTCGGCCAGCCGGGCGGCGACCGCGGCGTGATCGGCGCGTGCGCCGCGCCGGGCGGGCGGGTCCAGCCGCAGGTCGATCCAGCGCACCGCGACATTCGGCAATTCGCGCGGGATCACCAGCAAGGGACCGGCGACGGTCGCGGCCTCGGGCGCGGGCACGGATTCCGTCGCCACCTTCTGCGCGCCCTCGGTCGCGGCGGTCAGCGTCAGGGGATGGTCCCCCAGTTCCGCCCCGATCGCCTGCGCCAGATGCATCAGCCCATAGAAGCCGCGCGCCAGCGTGGAATCGAGCGCCGTCGTCCCCGCCCGTGCCGCCTGCGCGTCCAGCATCCACAGATGGACGATGTGATCGGGGCGCAAGCCCCCGGCCTCCAGCGAGGCCAGCAGCAGAAGCGGCCCGAAACCCATTCAGATGGCGCTTCGAACTGGAACGCCGCGCTGCCCCTCATCCGACCCTTCGGGCCACCTTCTCCCCGTGAACGGGGAGAAGGAAAGACGGCAACGTCGCGGCAGCTCCTCCTCTCCCCGTTCACGGGGAGAGGATGCCGGCAGGCAGGTGAGGGG
>CALLYR010000187.1 GCA_937859005.1 uncultured Paracoccus sp.
ACTTTCGGCTCGTGGATCACATCGATTTCGCACCCCGGCGTGGGGCGCGGCGGCGGGGCGGCAAAGGGCGATCCTGCGGGAAAGGGCGGGGCCGCCTCGGATGTGGCGGCCGTCTCTCCCGTGGTCTGGCGGTGGTCTGCCGGGGCGGGGCTGTCGCTCACCATACGGGCTTTCACTGGTTTCAATTCCGGCGCAGTTGTTACATAGCCTGTCGTCTCAAGACCAGTCTCGGCGTTCACATGTCCGGCATTCCATCCCCAGCGGCACAGCCGCGCCCCCCGGCCCAGCCGGTGCCCCCCCGGCATCCCGGACGGGCGGCTGCCCGTCCGCGCGGACCGCTGCGCCGGATGGCGCGCACGGTCGTCGCCCTGATGCTGCGCGAGATCTCCACGACCTACGGGCGGTCGGCGGGGGGCTATGCCTGGGCGCTGCTGGACCCGATCCTGGGCATCGCGCTGCTGACGCTGGTGTTCCAGGGCGCGATGGGGATGCACAAGCCCGCCATCGGGTCGAGCTTTCCGCTGTTCTATGCGACCGGCTATCTGCCGTTCCTGATGTATAACGACATCGCGAACAAGATGTCGGGCAGCCTGCGGTTTTCCCGGCCGCTGCTGGCCTATCCGGCCGTCACCTTCGTCGATGCGCTGATCGCGCGCTGGCTGCTGAACATGGCCACGCATTCCATCGTCTTCACGGTCGTCGTGGGCAGCATCGCGCTGATCTTCCGGCTGCCGCTGGTGATGGACGTGGGGGTGGTGCTGCAGGCGCTGGGACTGATCGGGCTGCTGGCGGCGGGGGTGGGGACGATGAACTGTTTCCTGTCCATGCGCTTTCCCGTCTGGGAACGGGCGTGGAGCATCCTGACCCGGCCGCTGTTCCTGATGTCAGGGGTGTTCTTCACCTATGACATGATGCCCAAGGTCGCGCGGGACGTGATCTGGTGGAACCCGATCCTGCATCTGGTCGGCCTGGTGCGGCGCGGGGTCTATGTGGTCTATCCGGCCGATTACGTCAGCGTGCCCTATGTCGTGTCGCTGTCGCTGGGCCTGCTGCTGCTGGGCCTGCTGCTGCTGTGGCGTCGGTACCGCGACCTGCTGGAACTGTAGGGCGTTGGCTATGCCAGATCCGCGATGATCGCGCGCAACGTGGCAATGCCGCGCCCCTTTTCGGACGAGGTGACGACCAGTTCGGGGAATGCCGCGGGGTGTTTCTGCAAACCGTCCTGGATCTGGGCCAGCGCCGATTCGAGCGCGCGTTCGCTTACCTTGTCGGCCTTGGTCACGACGACCTGAAACGGCACGGCAGAGCGGTCCAGCAAGGTCATGATCTCATGGTCCACGGGTTTCACCCCGTGCCGCGCGTCGATCAGCGCAAAGGCCCGGCGCAGCGTCGGCCGCCCGGCCAGATAGGATTTCAGCAGCGCCTGCCATTTCTGCACCACCGCGACCGGCGCCTGCGCGAAGCCATAGCCGGGCAGGTCCACCAGATAGCCGTGATCGCCAAGGGCGAAATAGTTGATTTCCTGCGTCCGTCCGGGG
>CALLYR010000188.1 GCA_937859005.1 uncultured Paracoccus sp.
GGCGCGGCCGCCCGCAGCCGCAAGGGCCTGCGCCCCGAGGGCCGCGCCCCCATCCGCGAGGGGGTCGAGCTGTTCGCCGCGGCCGAAGGGGGCGCGCCGATCGGCCGCGTGACCTCGGGCGGCTTCGGACCGTCGGTCGGCGGTCCGGTCGCCATGGCGGCTCTGCCCGCCGATCTGGCTGAGGGCGCCACGGTCTATGCCGAACTGCGCGGCAAGCGGATGCCGGTGACGGTCGCGTCCCTTCCCTTCGTCAAACCCACCTACAAACGCTGAGGCCCTGCGATGCTGAAATACACCGAAGACCACGAATGGCTGCGGACCGAGGGCGACGAGATCGCCGTGGGCATCACGGCGCACGCCAGCGAACAGCTGGGCGACGTCGTCTTCATCGAGCTGCCCGAGGAGGGCCGCGAGGTCGAGGCCGGCGAGGAAGTCGTCGTGATCGAATCGGTCAAGGCCGCCTCCGACATCGTCTCGCCGGTGGCGGGCACCATCACCGCGGTCAACAGCGCGCTGGCCGACGCCCCCGGCGGGGTCAACGAGGACGCGATGTCGGCGTGGTTCTTCCGCCTCAAGCCCAGGGATGGCACCTCGCTGGACGGCTTCATGGACGAGGCCGGGTACAACGACCTGATCGGCTGAAGGCACGGGCGCGCCGGCATCGCGGCCAGGGCGGGGTCCGTGGACCGCGCCTGGGAACGGCCGGGCATCCGGCGTGCCGCGCAACCCGGTCCGGCAGGTCTGCCGGGAGCCGGGGGGCGCAAGGCCGGCCCGTGTCCGGCGCGCCCGTGGAAAGGCCGTGCTTCAGGGGGACCGGTTCCCGGCGGACCTGAATCGCGGCGCAGATGCGGGGGGCTTCCGTTCGGGGGGTCCCCGCCTCTCGGACGATGGACTGATTGAACTGCTCATTGCCGGGCGGACCGGCTGATCCAAGGAACCGCCAGATGACCCGCTGGACTCCCACCTCCTATGACCCCGACGACTTTGCCAACCGCCGCCACATCGGCCCGAGCCCGGCCGAGATGGACGGGATGCTGCGCGCCCTGGGCTGTGCGACGCTGGACGAGCTGATCGGCCAGACCGTTCCCGGCTCGATCCGGCAGGACCGCCCGCTCGCCTGGCCGGCGCTGTCCGAACGCGAGCTGCTGGCGCTGATGCGCGAGGTGGCGGGGCAGAACCGCGTGATGACCAGCCTGATCGGGCAGGGCTATTACGGCACCGTGACGCCGCCGGCGATCCAGCGCAACATCCTGGAAAACCCGGCCTGGTACACGGCCTATACCCCCTATCAGCCGGAAATCGCGCAGGGGCGGCTGGAGGCGCTGCTGAACTTCCAGACGATGGTGGCGGATCTCACCGGCCTGCCGGTGGCGAATGCCAGCCTTCTGGACGAGGCGACCGCGGCGGCCGAGGCGATGGCGATGGCGCAGCGGCTGGCCAGGTCCAAGGCGAAAGCCTTCTTCGTCAGCGAGAACCTGCATCCGCAGACGGTTTCCGTGATCGAGACGCGGGCCGCGCCGCTGGGGATCGAGATCGTCAGGGGCGCGCCCGAGGCCTGCGATCCCGCGCAGGTGTTCGGCGCCATCTTCCAGTATCCCGGCACCTTCGGCCATGTCCGCGATCTTGCCCCGTTGTGCGACGCCCTGCATGCGGCGGGCGCGGTCGCGGTCGTGGCGACCGACCTGCTGGCGCTGTGCGTGCTGAAGGAGCCGGGCGCGATGGGGGCCGACATCGCCGTGGGGTCCGCGCAGCGGTTCGGCGTGGGCATGGGCTACGGCGGCCCGCATGCGGGCTTCATGGCCTGCCGCGACGAGATGAAGCGCGCCATGCCCGGCCGCATCGTGGGCGTGTCCATCGACGCCAAGGGCAACCAGGCCTATCGGCTGGCGCTGCAGACGCGCGAACAGCACATCCGGCGCGAGAAGGCGACCTCGAACGTCTGCACGGCGCAGGCGCTGCTGGCGGTGATGGCGGGGTTCTATGCGGTGTTCCACGGGCCCGAGGGCCTCAAGGCCATCGCGCAGCGGGTGCATCTGCATGCGGCGACGCTGGCCAATGCCCTGCGCGCGGCAGGCGCCGAGGTCGAGCCCGAGGCCTTCTTCGACACCATCACCGTGCGCGTGGGCGTGGGCCAGCAGGGGATCATGGCCGCCGCCCGCCACCGCGGCATCAACCTGCGCCGGGTGGGCCGCGACCGGGTGGGGATCTCGGTGGACGAGACCACCGATGCGGGCGTGATCGCGCGGGTGCTGGACGCCTTCGGCATCGCGGACGCGGCGGAACCGGCCACCGCCCCGGCGATCCCGGACGGGCTGATCCGCGAAAGCGAGTATCTGACCCATCCGGTCTTCCACATGAACCGGGCGGAATCGGAAATGATGCGCTACATGCGCCGCCTGTCGGACCGCGACCTGGCGCTGGACCGGGCGATGATCCCGCTGGGGTCGTGCACGATGAAGCTGAATGCCGCGGCCGAGATGATGCCGATCACCTGGCCCGAGTTCGCCGCGATCCATCCCTTCGCCCCCGAGGACCAGGCCGCCGGCTATCACCGGGTCTTCGACGACCTCTCCGACAAGCTGTGCGAGATCACCGGCTATGACGCCTTCTCGCTGCAGCCGAACTCGGGCGCGCAGGGCGAATTCGCCGGGCTGCTGACCATCGCCGCCTGGCACAGGGCCAATGGCGAGGACCGCGACATCTGCCTGATCCCGACTTCGGCGCACGGGACCAACCCGGCCTCGGCGCAGATGGCGGGGATGAAGGTGGTGGTGGTGAAATCGGCGCCCAACGGCGACATCGACCTCGAGGACTTCACCGACAAGGCCGCCAGGGCCGGCGACAGGCTGGCGGCGGTGATGATCACCTATCCCTCCACCCACGGCGTCTTCGAGGACACGGTGCGCGAGGTCTGCCGCATCACCCACGACCACGGCGGCCAGGTCTATATCGACGGCGCCAACATGAACGCGCTGGTCGGCCTGGTGAAACCGGGCGAGATCGGCGGCGATGTCAGCCATCTCAACCTGCACAAGACCTTCGCCATTCCCCATGGCGGCGGCGGTCCGGGCATGGGGCCGATCGGGGTCAAGGCGCATCTGGCCCCCTATCTGCCCGCCG
>CALLYR010000189.1 GCA_937859005.1 uncultured Paracoccus sp.
GGTCGCATCCTTCCCGGTGACACTGGACGACCAGATCATGCTGGCGACTTCGACCGGGCAGTCGATCCGGGTGCCGGTGGACGGCATCAGCTTCCGGTCGCGGTCTGCGGGGGGCGTGCGCGTCTTCAACACGGCCGAGGGCGAGGAGGTCGTCTCTGTCGCGCGGATCGAGGAATCCGAGGTTCCCAACGGAAACGGCGAGAGCTGAAGGCTTTCTGCGCACAAGTTCAGGGGCGGTGCGGGATGAATCCGCGCCGCCCTTTTTCATGCGGGACCTTGCCTCTTGTCCGGTTCGACAGCTTCCCGGTCAGCCCCGCGCGCCGTCGCCGTCGGACTCGCCCCCTGCCGCCTCCTCGATTCCGCCGGATGCGGCGGACGAGATGCGGGGGTCCTGATCCTTGGGCGGTGGGACGGGCTCGTCCCTTGTCGCCTGTGCCTCGTCCTTGTCCGCCGCGGGCAATTTGATCGGATAAGGGGTCACGGTGCGGATCTCGCGCTGGCACCACGGGATCTGCAGGCCCTCGGCGGCGAAGCGTTCCAGGATCTGGTGGCGGATTTCCGAACTGACGCCGATACCCTGGTTGATGTCGGACAGGACCGCGCGCAGTTCGAAATTCAGCGCATCCGTGCCAAAGCCGGTAAAGGCCACGACCGGGGCCGGGTTGATCAGGACGGTGGGCTGATCCTCGGCGATTTCCGTCAGGATCTGCGCGACCTTGCGGGTGTCGCTGCCATAGGCCACGTTGACCGGCACGATGATGCGGCCCTGCTGGTTGCCGTGGGTCCAGTTCGTGACCTGCTGCGACACCAGGTCCGAATTCGGCACGATCACGTCGGTCCGGTCGAAGGTCTGGATCTGGGTGGACCGCACCGAGATGCGCTTGACATATCCTTGCGCGCCTCCGACCTGAATCCAGTCGCCGACGGTGATCGGGCGTTCCACCAGCAGGATGATGCCGGACACGAAGTTCGACACGATGTTCTGCAGGCCGAAACCGATGCCGACCGACAGCGCCCCCGCGACGATCGCCAGGCTGGACAGGTCGATCCCCGCCGCCGTGACCGCCAGCAGCGCGGCCAGAAAGATGCCGACATAGCCCAGCCCCGCGACCGCCGCGTTCTGCGCCCCCGCATCCAGCCGGGTCCGCGGCAGGATCGAATTGCGGAACGTGCCCTGGATCAGACGGGTCAGGAAAAAGCCGACGACAAAGACTGCGGCAAAGGTCAGGATCGCGCCCGGCGACAACTGCACCCCACCCAGCCGGATGCCTTGGCGCAGCCGCGTCCAGGCCTCGTCCAGATCCGACCCGCGCGCCCCCCAGATCAGCGCGAACAGCGGCAGCGACAGCACCACCAGCGCGAATCCGATCAGCACCGGCGCCAGCGCATCGCGCGAGCCCTTGGCCCCCCGCTTGGCCAGCGCATAGACATCGGCGATGAATTCCTGCAGCAGGATGATCAGCCCGATCAGCCCGATGGATTCCACCGTCGGCCACAGCAGCGCATTCGCCATGCTGACATAACCGATCAGCGCCAGCACCGGCGCGGCCAGCGCCACCAGCCGGCCCACGCTGCCCACGGTCGCCACGATGCGCAGCCGGTATCCCGGCGTCTCGGCGCTGCCATGGCGGATCGAGCCGCGCAGGATCAGGCTGAGCCGGAACAGGAACAGCGCCCCCAGCAGGATCAGCGGCAGATGCCAGACCCCTGCCGCGGCATCGCTGATCTGCTGCGGAATCAGGGCGCCTTCGGCGCGTTGCACGGCATACAGCCCCGACTGCGGCAGCAGCGCGCGGGCGGCGATCTCATGCGCGGCCAGCACGACGGCCAGGGCCGCGCCAAGACGCCGGCCGTGGACCTGCTGCCCTTCCGGGTAACAGATCGGCGGATCCGCGCTCAGCGGAAAGAACCGCCGCGCAAGCCAGCCTCCGCCGAACAGGATCAGCCCGGCCAGGGGCAGCGCCATCAGGATCGGGCGGCCCCATTCGCCCACCAGCCCGGTCGCATCCACCGCCCGGACCGCCAGATAGACCCCCGCCGCAGGCACCGCGATCTGCGTCAGCGACACGACAAAGGCCAGCACGTCGCGCGAATATTCGCTGGCCCGCGCGAACAGCGGCCGCGTCAGCCGGTCGATCCAGCGCCGCCCGAAGACCAGCAGCAGCCCCGCCCCGAGCAGGAAGCCCAGGATTTCGGGCAGGCGGTCGCGCAACCGTTCGTGCCCGCCGTTGCCCAGGCGTTCGCGGAAATCCTGCGCGATGTCGCGCGCCACATCCAGCCCCTCGGTCGCGGCCGCCCGCCAACTGCCGGGCAGCAAGGGCGAGGGCGACAGATGCAGGACGGCGCTGGCCTGCCGGTTGCGCTGCAATTCGTCGACAGCCTGGACGACACTGTCGGCGCGGCTGAAGGCTTCCTGCGCGCGCACGCCGGGCGCCTGCAACTCGGCC
>CALLYR010000190.1 GCA_937859005.1 uncultured Paracoccus sp.
GTGCTGCTGATGGGATACGAATGGTCGCGCGAGGCGCTGCCGGTCCAGCCCCAGCCTGCCGGTCGCCGCCCCGAGGGCGAGTTTCCGGCCACGCGGCTGGAGATCGAGCGGCTGGCCGATCACTGGGAGGAAAAGCTGACCGCCGCGCGGTTCTTCTTTCCGCCCGAGAAGGCCGCCACCATGCGGCTGACGGTGCGCAACCTGTGGTCGCGGCTGCCGCTGACGCGGGCGGATGTGCAGATATTCCATGGAATGCTGCGGCAACTGACGTGGAAGGGGCGGTCCGATTGACCTTTGGCGCCCGCCCGGCCAATGTCGCGCGCGCATCTGCCCAAGGAAACGGACATGGCCAAGCGCCCGATCTTTCAGGAGGTGTCTGAGACGACGCCCCGCCCCCCCGTTGCCGCCGGCAACCTGATCGACGCAGCCCCCAAAGGCGCGCGCGGCGCGGTGCGGGCGTGGCTGGTGGTGCTGTTCGTCATGGTCATGGCGATGATCGCGGTGGGCGGGGCGACCCGGCTGACCGGGTCGGGGCTGTCGATCACCGAATGGAAGCCCGTGACCGGCACGCTGCCGCCGTCCGGTCAGGCGGCGTGGGATGCCGAGTTCGCCAAGTATCAGCAGATCCCCCAGTTCCGCGAGGAAAACCCGGCGATGGATCTGGCGGGGTTCAAGCGCATCTATTGGTGGGAATGGGCGCACCGTCTGCTGGGCCGGGCCGTGGGGCTGGTCTGGGCGCTGGGGTTCCTGTTCTTCTGGGCCAGCGGCCGGATGCCCCCCGGCTGGGCGCCGCGGCTGCTGACTCTGGGGGCCTTGGGGGGCTTGCAGGGGGTGGTCGGCTGGTGGATGGTCAGTTCGGGCCTGGCCCCGGGCATGACCTCGGTCGCCTCGTATCGGCTGGCGGTCCATCTGGGGCTGGCCTTCGCGATCCTGGGGCTGATCGCGTGGTATGTGTTGCATCTGTCGCGCAGCGAGGCCGCATTGCTGCGCGCCCGCCGCGCAGGCGAGCCGAAGCTGTTTTCCATGACCACCGGCCTGATGCATCTGGCCTTTGTCCAGATCCTGATCGGGGCGCTGGTCGCGGGCATCGACGCCGGGCGGCAATACACCGGCTGGCCGAAGATGGGCGGCGAATGGATTCCGGCGGCGGTCTGGGACCCCGCCTTGGGATGGCGCAACCTCTTTGAAAATGCGGCCACGGTGCAGTTCACGCACCGGATGGTCGGCTACCTGCTGGCGATATTTGCGGTTGTCGTCTGGCTGCGCGCGCGCCGCTCGCCGCATCCGGTGACGCGCGGCGCCTTTACGGTGATGATCGCCGCCGCGGCGTTCCAGATCGTCCTGGGGATCGTGACCGTCATGCACGGCGCCCCTTTGGGCGAGGCGCTGGCGCATCAACTGGGTGCAGTCGCGCTGTTCGTACTGATCCTGCGGGCGCGTCATCACGCCCGCTATCCGATTGAAACCAGCGTCCGGGGGACCATCCGATGACCGCAATGAACGACCTGCTGGCCTTCCAGCGGCAGACCGAAGCGCTGTCCTCGGTCGCGGAACGGCTTGGCTGGGACCAGGAAACCGTGATGCCGCGCGGCGCGACCGAACAGCGGTCCGAGGAAATGGCCGCGATGGAGGCCGTGCTGCACGAGCGCCGCACCGATCCGCGCATCGGCGAATGGCTGGACGTGGCCGAACCCCAGACCCCGCGCGAATCCCGCATCCTGGAACTGATCGCGCGCGACCACGGCCGCGCTCTGGCAATTCCGGCCTTGCTTGCGACCGAGCTTGCGCGGCAGATCTCGCTGGCGCAGGGCATCTGGGCCGATGCCCGGGCCAATGACGCGCCCGAGGATTTCCTGCCGACGCTCGACACCGTCCTGACGCTGAAGCAGGACGAGGCGCAGGCACTGGTGGACGCGGGCTTCGGCGGCGGGGATACTTATGACGCGCTGCTGGACGGATATGAGCCGGGGGCGACGCAGGCCGGAATCGCCACGCTGTTCGACGCCATGCGCCCGCGGCTTGTCGCCCTGCGCGACGATGTGCTGGGTGCGTCCGGCCAGCCTGCCGCGCTGGAGGGCCGCTTTCCGCAGGAAGGGCAGATGCGGCTGGCGCGCATCTGCGCCACCGCCTTCGGCTATGACTGGACTTACGGGCGGTTGGACATCGCGGTCCATCCCTTCAGCAGCGGCCGCTGGCAGGACAGCCGCATCACGACGCGAGTGGTGGAAGCGGACCCGTTCAACTGCATCTATTCGACCATCCACGAGGTCGGCCACTCCAGCTATGAACTGGGGATCGATTCCGACCATGCCTTCACGCCGCTGGGGCGCGGCGTCTCGATGGGGGTCCACGAAAGCCAGAGCCGCCTTTACGAAAACCAGATGGGCCGCAGCAGTGCCTTTACCGGCTGGCTGCACCAGCGCATGACCGAGATGACCGGCGGGCTGTCGGTGGCGGACCCGGACGAATTCTATCGCACCGTCAACCGCGTGACCCCCGGCTTTATCCGCACCGAGGCTGACGAGGTGCAGTACAACCTGCATATCATGATGCGCTTCGACCTGGAACGCGACCTGATTGCCGGACGGCTGTCCAGCGACGATCTGGCCGAGGCGTGGAACGCCCGCTTCCTGCGCGATTTCGGCGTGGCGGTGGACCGGCCCGCAAATGGTGTCCTGCAGGACGTGCATTGGGCGGTCGGGCTGTTCGGATATTTCCCGACCTATGCGCTGGGGAACGTCTATGCCGGCTGCCTGAATGGGGCGATGCGCGCGGCGGTGCCCGATCTGGACGAAAGCCTCGCCCGCGGCGATGCCACCCCCGGAACCGAATGGCTGCGCGAGAATCTGCAGCGCCACGGTGGCGAATACGGCGCGCGCGAGGTCATCGAACTGGCCACCGGCGAGCCGATCTCGCCCGAGCCGCTGCTGGCCTATCTGGAGGAGAAATTCGCCGGCATCTATCGGCTGTGAGAATCGGCGGGGGCCTTGAGTCCCCGTTCGGATCCTGTACGCTCGGCATGACCGAGATGTCAGCCGCCCAGATCGCTCAGCGAGGCCAGGATGCGGGCCGCCTCGTCCCGGCAAGGGGTCAGGCGGCTGCGATCCTCTCCGGGAAAGAAGCGGGCGCGGGTCGCGGTCGGCATGGGCGCGGGCGCGTCGATGATGACGCGGGGACCAATGCGCTGGGTTTCTGCCTGCCAACTGCGCGCAAAGGCGATCTGCGCGGCCTTGGTCGCGCCATAAGCACCGAAAAAGGGCTGGCCGCCGCGAGGATCGTCAAGGAACAGGGCGGTCCCGTGGCGGGCGCGCAGCAGCGGTTCGATCAGCACGGTCAGGCCATGGGTCGCGGCCACGTTCACGGCGATGGATCTTTCCATGTCGCGCGGGTCGATCTGTGCTGCGGGCGACAGCTGGGCGGCATGGATCGCCGCATGAACCCACAGGTCGCAACCGCCCCAGCGGCCGGTCACCGCCTGGACAAGCTGGATCATCGCCTCGGGCAGGGTGATGTCCATCGGCGCCAGCGTGGCCGAGCCGCCGCCCGCGCGGATGCGGTCGTCCAGTTCCTCGAGCGCGCCGACCGTGCGGGCGACCGCGACGATGTGGAAGCCCCGCATCCCCAGGGCTTCGGCCATGGCGGCGCCCAGGCCGCGCGAGGCGCCGGTGACGATTGCAATCTTCTGCTGCTGTTCCATGCCGGACCTGTGCCAGTTGCCCGCGGCCGCCGCAAGCGGCCAAGAAAAAGGGGGCGCCGACCGCGCCCCCATGTCGCATGTCCCCCGCTCAGCGGTTGGCAACGGGGATATAGTCGCGCCGGTCCTCGCCGATATACAGCTGGCGCGGGCGGCCGATCTTGCTGTCCGGGTCGCCCAGCATTTCCTTCCACTGCGAGATCCAGCCGACGGTGCGCGACAGCGCAAAGATCGGCGTGAACATCGAGGTCGGGAAGCCCATCGCCGACAGGATGATGCCCGAATAGAAATCGACGTTGGGATAAAGCTTCTTGCTGATGAAATACTCGTCTTCCAGCGCGATCCGCTCAAGCTCCTTGGCGACCTTCAGCGTCTCGTTGTTCTCGATCCCCATCAGTTCCAGGACCTCGTCGGCGGACTGTTTCATCACCTTGGCCCGCGGGTCGAAGTTCTTGTAGACGCGGTGGCCGAAGCCCATCAGGCGGAAGGGATCGTCCTTGTCCTTGGCGCGGCGGATGTATTCCGGGATGCGGTCCACGGTTCCGATTTCCTGCAGCATTTCCAGCGCGGCCTGGTTGGCGCCGCCATGCGCCGGCCCCCACAGGCAGGCGATGCCCGCCGCGATGCAGGCAAAGGGGTTGGCGCCCGACGACCCCGCCAGACGCACCGTCGAGGTCGAGGCGTTCTGTTCGTGGTCGGCGTGCAGGGTGAAGATGCGGTCCATCGCGCGGGCCAGCGCCGGATTCACATGATACGGCTCGGCCGGGACCGAGAAGCACATGTGCAGGAAGTTCGACGCATAGTCGAGTTCGTTCCGCGGATACACGAAGGGCTGCCCGATCGAATATTTATAGGCCATCGCCGCCAGCGTCGGCAGCTTGGCGATCAGCCGGATCGAGGCGATGTCGCGCTGCACCGGGTCGTTGATGTCGGTCGAGTCGTGATAGAAGGCCGACATGGCGCCCACGACGCCGACCATCGTCGCCATCGGGTGGCTGTCGCGGCGGAACCCGCGATAGAAATAATGCATCTGCTCATGCACCATCGTGTGGCGGGTGATGAGCGTCTCGAACTGCTCCATCTGTTTCGCATCCGGCAGTTCGCCGTTCAGCAGCAGATAGCAGACTTCCAGGTAATGGCTGTTCTCGGCCAGCTGCTCGATCGGATAGCCACGATACCACAGCTCGCCCACGTCGCCATCGATATAGGTGATCGCGCTTTCGCAGGCTGCGGTCGAGGTGAAGCCGGGGTCGAAGGTGAAGACATGGCCTTGGCCATACAGCTTTCGGATGTCCAGGCAATCCGGACCCACCGTGGGCTTGAGCACGGGAAGCTCGATTTCCTTGTCGTTGAGGGAAACTCGGGCAGTAGTGGCATCGGCCATCGCGCATTCCTTCTCGCCTGTGGCCCCGCGGGGCCGGGTGTCGGTCCGGGGCCTCTCAGGCCGTCCGGTCGGCCAGCCGGGCGAGAGTCTCGTCCCGGCCCAGGGCCAGCATCATGTCGAACACGCTGGGGGTCGAGGTCCGGCCGGCCAGCGCGGCCCGAACCGGCGCCGCAACCTTGCCCAGTCCGGTCCCGTGCGCCTCGGCAACCCGCTGCGCGGCGGCCTCCAGATCGTCTCGCGCCCAGTTAGCATCGCGCAGGGCGCCGGTCAATTCTTTCAGTATACCAAGGGATACCGGGTCGAGCGCGGCTGCTGCCTTGTTGTCTGGCTGCACCGGCCGACCGATCAGGGCGAATCTTGCCTGTTCAAGCAGTTGCGGCATGGACTTTGCCTTTTGCTTCAGGAACGGCATGGCGGCGGACAGGCGCCGGTGTTGCAGTTCCGTCAGGGTCGGCTGCCCGGTTTCCGCCAGAAACCCCGCCACTTCGTCCAGCAGCGCGGCGTCGTCCATGGCGCCGATATGGTGGCCCGAGACATGTTCCAGCTTCTTGAAGTCCAGCCGTGCGGGCGCCCGCCCGATTCCCGGCAGGTCGAACCATTCCCGCGCCTGCGCGTCGTCGAACAATTCGTCGTCGCCGTGGCTCCAACCCAGCCGCGCCAGATAGTTCCGCATCGCCGCCGCCGGATAGCCCATCGCGGCGTAATCATGCAGGCCCACCGCGCCGTGGCGCTTGGACAGCTTCTTGCCGTCGGGGCCGTGGATCAGCGGGATATGGGCAAAGACCGGCACGTCCCAGCCCATTGCCTGATAGATCTGGACCTGCCGCGCGGCGTTGGTCAGGTGATCGTCGCCCCGGATCACATGCGTCACGCCCATGTCGTGATCGTCCACCACCACCGCCAGCATATAGGTCGGCGTCCCGTCCGAGCGCAGCAGCACCATGTCGTCGAGCTGGTCGTTGCGGAAGGTCACGTCGCCCTGCACCGCATCGTGGATTACCGTCTCGCCCGTGCGCGGCGCCTTTAGCCGGATCGCAAAGGGTGCGTCGGGCCGCATCGCGGGATCGGCGTCGCGCCAGGGGCTGGCGAAGGGCTGGTTGGGATGCGCCTCGCGCCAAGCCTCGATCTCGGCGGGCGTGGTAAAGCACGGATAGGCCGCGCCCCGCGCCATCATCTCGCGCGCGACCTCGGCATGGCGTTCGGCGCGAGCGAGCGGGCTGACCGGCTCGCCGTCCCAGTCGAGGCCGAGCCAGGTCAGGCCCTTCAGGATCGCCTCGGTCGCCTCGGGGGTGGAACGGGCGCGGTCGGTATCCTCGATCCGCAGCAGGAACCTGCCGCCGCGGCCGCGGGCGTAAAGCCAGTTGAACAGCGCCGTCCGTGCCCCCCCGATATGCAGATAGCCGGTCGGCGAGGGGGCAAAGCGGGTGACGACGGGGGCGGTCGAATCGGCGGTCATGGGTGTCCTGCGGCAGGAAACGCGACCGTTAATCTTCTGGAAAGGTCGGGCGCGTAGGTTGCGGCAGTGATACGCAACCCCCGCGGGAAGGACAAGGATTGGCCGCGATCGACCACGGAACGGCAGTCCGGCCAGTGCAGCGCGGGGCGGCCGCCGCGCGGACTGACGCAGTGGCGCGCGCGGGGTTGCTGGTCTGGGCACCGGTCCTTCTGGGGACGGGAATCGGGCTGTGGTTCGCCCTGCCGGTCGAACCGGGGCTGATGGGCCATGCCGCCCTGTCGCTGGCAATGCTGGCCTCGATGGCCGCGGCGCGCGCAGCATTGCGCCGGGCCGAGGCGGGAGTGATCGGTCGGGGCGCGGGCGACGCGCTGCGGCTGGGAGGAATCGGCTTGGCGATCCTGCTGGCCGGTCCGCTGGTCGCTGGCGCGCGGGCGCATCTGGTCGCCGCCCCGGTGCTGGACTTCCGCTATTACGGACCCGTCGAAGGGCGGGTCGTCGCCATCGACCGGTCGGCCCGCGACCGCATCCGCCTGACGCTGGACCAGGTGGTTCTGCGCGACACGCCCCCCGCGCGCACGCACGCACGGGTCCGCCTCTCGCTGACGAATCCGCAGGATGTGCCCGTGCCGGGACGGCGGGTGATGCTGACCGGGCATCTGGGGCCGCCGCCCGGCCCGGCCGAACCGGGGGCCTTCGATTTCCGGCGCGCGGCGTTCTTCGAACGGCTGGGCGCGGTCGGATATACGCGCACGCCGGTCCTTGCCGCGGGGCCGCCGCCGCAGGGCACGCCGCTGGCCGAGGCGGTGCGCCTGCGGCTGGCGCAGGCGATGCGGGATCGGATCGGCGGGCAGGAAGGCGCTGTCGCCGCGGCGCTGATGACCGGCGACCGGTCCGGCATTCATGAGGCCACGAACCAGCTGATGCGCGATTCGAACCTGTATCACATCGTCTCGATTTCCGGTCTGCACATGAGCATGCTGGCCGGTTTCATCTATACTGCGCTGCGC
>CALLYR010000191.1 GCA_937859005.1 uncultured Paracoccus sp.
ATCACGCTCCACCGCAGGCGGCGGCTTTCGGTGAACAGCACCGGCGCCAGCGCAAGGAACATCAGCCCGAAGGCCGCGGTCGGGCGCCAGTACTGATCGGGCGGGTAAAAGCCGAACAGGAACTGGTTCCAGCGTTCGCGGATGACCGCGAAACAGGCGCCGGTTGTCCCCTGCCCCCAGGTTTCCGCGATGATCCCGCGGCATTCCGCCATGCTGGATGCGTTCCAGACCGAATGGGCGAACCATGGCCAGAAATGCGAGAACAGCCACCAGACGGCGGCCAGACCCAGCAGCGTCAGGATCGTGTTCAGCGGCCCGGAAAACAGGTTCTGGCGCAGCCACAGCACCGCCCCCGACTGCGCCCGCGGGGGCGCTGCCGCGGGCAGCATCGTGTCGCGGACGAAGGCCACGGTTTCGGCGTGCATCTCGCTCATCTCACCGCTCCTTCAGGCGCACGCGGGCATTATAGAGGTTCATCGCGGCCGAGATGAGCAGGCTGATGACCAGATAGATGCCCATCATCAGAAGCATCGATTCCATCTCGCGCCCGGTCTGGTTCAGGGTCGTGCCCCCCAGCGTCGCGCGCAGGTCGGGAAAGCCCACCGCGATCGCCAGCGACGAGTTCTTGGTCAGGTTCAGGAACTGCGAGATCAGCGGCGGCACGATCACCCGCAGCGCCTGCGGCAGCACCACCAGCGCCATGACCGGACGCGCCCGCAGACCCAGCGCCAGCGCGGCCTCGGTCTGGCCGCGGCTGACCGCCAGCACGCCCCCGCGCACGATTTCCGCGATGAAGGCGCCGGTATACAGCGTCAGCGCCAGCACCAGCACGACGAAGCCGTTGTCGAGGTTCAGCCCGCCCGCGAAGTTGAAGCCCTTGAGTTCGGGCGTGAGCAGATGCACCCCGAACAGCCACATCAACCCGACCAGCGGCAGGACGAACAGCGCCAGCGTGACCCACCAGGTGCTGGGCCGCATGCCAGTCCGGTCCTGCCGGGCCGCGGCCCAGGCGCGCAGCCAGCGGTGGATCAGCCAGGCCGCCAGCAACGCCGTGACAAAGGCCAGCAGCGCCGCGTCGATCTGGAACCCGGCCAGCGACACCGTGCCGGGATCGTTGTCGATCCTGATGGTCGGCACGGCGGTATAGCGGTTGGTGGGCGCGACCGTGCCGAACAGGATCATCTGCGCCCCGTCCTCGCCGCGATAGTCGCGCGGGGCGGGCAGCACCTCGGTAAAGACGGCCAGGATCACCAGGATCCACAGCAACAGCGGGATGTTGCGGAAGACCTCGACATAGACCGTCATCAGCCGCGAGATCAGCCAGTTGCTGGACAGCCGCAGCACCCCCGCGACCACCCCCACCACGGTCGCGAACAGGCAGCCCAGCGCCGACACCAGCAGCGTGTTCAGCAAGCCCACCATCGCCGCGCGCAGATGCGTGGAATCGGAACTGTAGGGGATCAGGCTGAAGGGAATGTCGTAACCGGCCCGGTTGCCCAGAAAGCCGAAATCGAAGGTCTTGCCCATGCGGGCGAGGTTCTGGACCGTGTTGTTCACCAGCCATGCCGCGACCAGCATGACCAGGATGAAGACGATCGCCTGCAGTGTCAGCGCCCGGTATCGTCGGTCGCGGATCAGCATCGACAGGCGGAACGGCGGGCTTGCCCCGCCCGGCAGATCTGTCATGGGTCGTTTCCCTGTTGCCGCAGCGCGGGCCTTTGGCCCGTCGTTATGGATGCCCGAGGGCACCGGAAGGCGCGCGGAACGGCCCCGCGCGCCCCGGCCGCGTCAGCCGATCAGCGGAACGGCATCGCATACATCAGCCCGCCCTGCGCCCATTGGGCGTTCAGGCCGCGGGCCAGGCCGATGGGGGTCTGTTCGCCGATGGTGGCGGCGAAGATCTCGCCATAGTTGCCGGAGGCGGCGATGGCGCGCTTGGCCCATTCCTTGTCCAGCCCCAGCATCTTGCCGTAATCGTCGGACGACCCCAGCATCCGCTGCACATCCGGGTTGGTCGAGGATTTGGACAGTTCCTCGATATTGGCCGAGGTGACGCCGTATTCCTCGGCCGAGATCAGGGCATAGATCGTCCAGCGCACGATATCGCCCCAATTGTCGTCGCCCTGCCGGACGGCGGGGGCCAGCGGTTCCTTGGAAATGATCTCGGGCAGGATGATGTGGTTTTCAGGGTCGGCGAATGCCGCCCGCGTCGCCGCGAGGCCCGATGCGTCGGTCGTATAGGCATCGCAGGCCCCGGCCAGATACTGCTGCTCGCCCTCGGCGTTGGAATCGATGTTGACCGGCTGATAGGTCATGTTGTTCGACTTGAACCAGTCGGCCAGGTTCAGTTCCGTCGAGGTGCCGGTCTGGATGCAGATGGTCGCCCCCTCCAGTTCCTTGGCCGAGGTCACGCCCAGGTCCTTGCGCACCATGAAGCCCTGCCCGTCGTAATAGTTGACGGTCGTGAAATCCAGTTTCAGGTCGGTATCACGCTGGAAGGTCCAGGTCGAGTTGCGGGCCAGCACGTCCACCTCGCCCGAGGCCAGCGCGGTAAAGCGGGTCTGGCCGGTGGTGGGGACGTATTTCACCTTGGTCGCATCGCCCAGCACGGCGGCGGCGACGGCCTTGCAGATCGCGATGTCAAAGCCCGACCAGTTGCCGTTCGCATCCGGCGCGGCAAAGCCGACCAGCCCGGTATTGACGCCACAGATCAGTTCGCCCCGGCTTTTGACCTGGTTCAGCGTGTCGCCCTCGGCCGCCAGCACAGGGGCGGCCGACAGCAGCGCCGCGGCCGCGGCCGTGCAGAAAAACACCGATTTCGTCATGGATTCCCTCTCTGTTGGACCGGTAAGCCGATGGGTGTCCGGCTTTGGCTGGGGCCGTTTGCGGCCTTTGTTCGCGCCCGGGAACACGCCCGGATAAGCGTTATTGTGCCGATACAAGGAAGCCCGTCAAGAAATAAGCCAAGGGGCGCAAGCGCTTCAATCAGGGCGAGAAAGCCGCCAGAACCGTTCGGCGTCGCGCATGGCGGCGCGGCGGGCATCCGCTGCGGCCTTGGCCTCGGCATCGCGGCCCCATTCCTCGGCCTGGAAATCCTCGTCGATGCGCGACAGCGCGAATGCGGTATCGGCGTCGATCCGGCCCCGGACGGTCGCCAGCCCCAGGACCAGCGATCCGGGCAGCGTGACCAGATCATGCAACGCGGTCAGCCCCCAGTTGTCCAGCGCCCGGACCTGCCTGCCCAGCGCCTTCAGCGCAGCCGCATCCTGCGGGATCGGGATCACGCCCTGCGTGACCGCCAGACGCGCGCCCAGCGTCTCGGCCGCCCAATCGAGCAGCGGGTCCCATCCCGCCGCCTGCCGGTCCACCAGCACGGGCGGCCGCTCGGCCCGATAGCTGAGCAGATCGGTCGCGCCATATTCGTCCAGCATCGCGGCAACCGCGTCGAACCGCGCCGCGACCTTTTCGATCGCCGAATTGGCCGCGCGCGTCAGCGGCATCGCATTCGGATCGATCGCATCCGTCTGCGCATCCCATTCCTCGGCGATCGCCTGCGCCAGCGCACGGGTCGGCAGCACCAGGGGCAGCTTGCCCGGCGTGTGCAAGGGCCGGCCGTCCAGCGTCACCTGCCAGCCGCCGGGGGCGGGCTCGACCGCCGCCGAGGTCCAGAACCTGCGCGATGCCCATTCGCTCATGCTGCCCACTCCTCGATCCAGGCCTGCAGCCCGCCGAAATCCTGCGCGACGGAACGCGCGCCTGCGGCGATCAGATCACCCGTCCGGTGAAACCCCCAAGCGACGCCCAGACCCGCCACGCCCGCATTGCCGGCCATCTGCATGTCGAAGCTGCTGTCGCCGACCATGACCGCGCGGTCCGCGTCCACCCCCGCCTCATGCAGGCAGGCCAGCAGCATCGCGGGCGCGGGCTTGGACGGATGGATGTCGGCGCATTGCGTGGTGACGAAGCAGCGCGTCAGCCCATGTGCCGCCAGCAACGCATCCAGCCCCCGCCGCGACTTGCCCGTGGCCACCCCCAGCAACAGGTCGTCGCGCCCCGCCAGCTGGACCAGCAATTCGCCCGCGCCGGGATACAGGGGCGATTCCCGATCCTGCCGCCGCGCCTGATAGGCGGCGCGATAGCCGCGCACGACCGCCTCGCGCCCTGCCGGATCGGCCCTGGGCAACAACGTCGCGACCGCGACCGGCAGCGACAGCCCGACGATGGACAGCACCTGCGCGTCAGGCAGCGGCGGCAGGCCCGCCGCCGCCATGCCCCGCGCCATCGCGTGCAGGATATGGGCGCGGCTGTCCACCAGCGTCCCGTCGATGTCAAAGACGACCAGCCTCATGCGTCGTCGGCGAAAGGGTCGGCGGGCACGTCGTTTTCCTGCCAGCCCAGCGTCTTCCATGTCCGCGCCATATGGTCGGGCAGCGGCGCGGTCAGGGTGATGCGCTTGCCGGTGACCGGATGGTCGAAGCTGATGGACCGCGCGTGCAGATGCAGCTTGCGGCTGATCTCTCCGCCCAGTTGCGCGCCCCAGCCGTCGCCCAGGTTTTCCTGACCGGAACCGCCGTATTTGCCGTCCCCGATGATCGGATGGCCCAGTTCCGCCATATGCGCGCGCAACTGATGGGTGCGGCCCGTCACGGGAACCAGCGCGCACCAGCTGACGCGGGTGCCCAGGCTGTCCAGCACGGCGTAATCGGTGGTGGCGCGCTTGGCGCCCTCGGTCTGGTCGACCTTCGCCGGATGGACGCAGATCATCTTCTCGCCCTCGCCCCCGCGCCCGTGGCCCGGCGCCTTGACCAGCCCGAAGCGGACGGTCCCCATCTTCGGCGAGGGCACGCCCGCGACGGCCGCCCAATAGATCTTGCGCGTGGTGCGCGCCCGGAACGATTCCGACAGCCGCCGCGCCACCCGGTCGGTGCGCGCCAGCAGCAGCACGCCCGAGGTATCCTTGTCCAGCCGGTGCACCAGCTTGGGCCGTTCCTTGTAGCCGAACATCAGCGCGGGCGTCAGCCCGTCCACATGCCGGTCGCCCTGTCCGCTTCCGCCCTGGCTGGGCAGGCCCGCGGGCTTGTTCAGCGCGATGATATGGTCGTCGCGCCACAGCACTGCCGACTGGATCATCTGCGCATCGCTCTCGCGCAGGGCGGGCCGGGACTGCGCGGGCACGGGTGCGGCCTCGGGCAAGGGGGGCACGCGCACCTCCTGCCCGGCCTCGACCCGCGTTGCAGGTTTCGCCCGCGCCCCGTCCACGCGAATTTGCCCGGTGCGGCACAGCTTTTCGATGGCGATCTGGTTCAACTGGGGAAAGCGCTTTCTCAGCCAGCGGTCCAGCCGCTGGTCGCCCTCGTCCGTGCCGACTCCGATGGTCTGGACCCCGCTCATGCCGCGATCCCCCGCCCGACAGCCAGCCCCGCCGCCATGCCTGCCAGCGACAGCCCGACGCTGGCCGCGACGTAAGCCGCGGCGATCCCTTGCGACCCGCGCATCCACAGCGTCATCGTATCCAGCGAAAACGCCGAAAAGGTGGTGAAGCCCCCCAGAACGCCGGTCATCAGCAGCGGCGCCCAGGCATTGCCGCGATGCGCCAGCAGGACGACCAGCAGCCCCATCAGGAACGAGCCGAGGATATTCACCGCCAGCGTGCCCACCGGAAAGCCGTGGCCGAAGACCCGCCCTGCGGCCCGCGTGACAGCGTAGCGCGCGACGGCGCCAAGGCTTCCGCCCAAGGCCACCTGAAGAAATGGATTCATCATGGCGAACGTCCTGTGTCCGGTCCGGGCCAAAGTCAACCGCCGCGCTTCAGCCGCTGGCTCACGAACCAGTCCAGCCGCTTCTTCAGCTCCCGCTCGAAGCCGCGTTCGACGGGGATGTAGAGGACCGGCCGCTTCATGCCCTCGGGGAAATAGTTCTGCCCGGAAAACCCGTCCTCGGCGTCGTGGTCATAGGCATAGCCCGTGCCATAGCCCTGATCCTTCATCAGCGAGGTCGGCGCGTTCAGGATATGGGCGGGCGGCATCAGGCTGCCGGTCCGCCGCGCCTGATCCCGCGCCGCCTTGTAGGCCGTGTAACCCGCGTTCGATTTCGGCGCGAGCGCGAGATAGATCACCGCCTGCGCCAGCGCCAGTTCCCCTTCGGGACTGCCCAGCCGTTCATACAGCGCCCAGGCGTCCAGGCAGTGCCGCTGCGCCGCCGGATCGGCAAGGCCGATGTCCTCGATCGCCATGCGGGTGATGCGGCGGGCCAGGTAACGCGGGTCCTCGCCCCCCTCCAGCATCCGGGCCAGCCAGTAAAGCGCCGCGTCGGGGTCCGAGCCGCGAACGGATTTGTGCAGGGCCGAGATCAGGTTGTAATGCTCGTCCCCCGACTTGTCGTAAATCGCTGCCCGCCGCATCAGCCGCTGCGCCAGCGCGGCCGGGTCCAGCGGCTTGTCCAGTTTCCACGCCACGACCTGCTCGATCAGGTTCAGGGCTGCGCGCCCGTCGCCATCGGCCATCTCCAGCAGCGCCTCGCGGCCTGCCCCGGTCAGCGGCAGGGCGCGGCCCAGTTCCCGCTCGGCGCGCTGCGCCAGCCGCTCCAGATCGGCGAGGGACAGCCGTTCCAGCACGATCACCTGCGCGCGGGAAAGCAACGCCGCGTTCAGCTCGAACGACGGATTTTCGGTCGTGGCGCCGACCAGAAGGATCGTCCCGTCCTCCATATGCGGCAGGAAGCTGTCCTGCTGGGCCTTGTTGAAGCGGTGGATCTCATCGACGAACAGCAGCGTCCCCCGTCCCTGGTCGCGGCGCAGACGGGCGGTCTCGAACACCTTGCGCAACTCGGGCACGCCCGAAAAGATCGCCGAGATCTGGACG
>CALLYR010000192.1 GCA_937859005.1 uncultured Paracoccus sp.
GAAGACGACCCGCGCACCCGAGGGATCGGGCATGACGAACTGCCGCGGAAACGGCCCGTTGCGCCAGGGCGGGCTGTCTTCCTGCACGTTCGCCGGGCTGCTCATCCAGGCCGCCCACAACCGGTCGATGTTGCAATGGTGCAGCCAGAAGACCGGATCGAGCGCGGCATAGGCCGGATCGCTCATCCAGCCGGGGGGTGCGCCGACCCCGATGCCGCCGATCATGACATGGACGGTATTGTGCGGATTGCCCTCGACGGCGCCGGTCAGGTCCCCTTCGGAGGAAAATCCGCTGATCGCGCCGCCATAGCCGACCGTGCCGGGCGCGGCCGTATAGGGCATGGGCGTGGTCTGGGCGCGAAGGCTGATGTCCCTGGGCAGCCACTGCTGCGGCCCAAGGACCGGCGTCCCCCCGCGCGGGGCGCGCAGGGGATTGTCGGGTCCGTCGGGCCAGTCGTCCGCAAGGAATTCGGGCGGGATGTCGCGCGCCGCCGGATTGCCGTCGTCGAGATAGTTCCAGTAGGGCAGCGCCCAGTCGGCCGGCCCGCCCGGCTGCGCGGCGATCCAGTCCGCAAGAATGGCCTCGAACGCCGCCAGGTAACCGCGATGCCAGGGCAGGAAGAACCAGCCGGCATGTTGGCACTGGTTGAAGTCGGTGTCCCGGATCGGCGAGGGCGGCAGGGATTGCGTCGAGGAGATGATGCCCTCGGCGGCCCAGCCGTCCGGGTCGATGCCGTGGATCGCCGCCAGATAGGTCCAACTGGTCGCATCCGCCGGGTCCCGCGAACGCAAGGCGCGGACAGCCCGTGCATACCACAGTATTTCTGCCGACCACGGCCCGCCGAGCGAGGCCAGATCCTTCCGAACACCAGCCATGACACGTCTCGCGCATGTTCCGGGGATATCGGAAGAGCGTAGCCCAGGATCGATTGTTTTCAAAGCTCCGATGATGCGGCCGCTTTCCCTTGCGGATCGTTGCAGACCATCCCGGCATATCGATACCGGCGCAGGGCCTGCGCCAAGGCCCCGATGAAGAAGCCCCGCAGCGAAGACACGATCTGCGCCGGCCGGGAAATCCGCGGCAACATCAGG
>CALLYR010000193.1 GCA_937859005.1 uncultured Paracoccus sp.
CCAGCGGTGCGGTCTCCAGGGCGGCAGCGATTTCCGCCTGCCGGTCCCTGATTATCTTGCGTTGCTGTGCGATCGCCTCGCGCTGCTGCTCGACCAGCGCGATTTCGCGCTCGACGCCGGTGGCGGTCTCCAGTTCCGCAGGATTCTGGCGCAGTTTCTCGATCTCCTGTTCGATGCGCGCAATTTCAGGGTGGTTTGCCGGCAGAACGCGCCGGCTCTGGGCCAGTTCGCTGGTCAGCTTGCTCAGCCGGGCGGCCAGCGTCGCCTCGCGCGCTTCGGGGTCGGGCGACTGCGCCTGCCGCTCCAGCGCCAGCTTCTCGCGCGCCAGCTGCAGTTCCCGCTGCTCCAGATCCATCAGCATTCCGCGCAACTGGGCCTGTTCGCTGCGGATCGGCTCGACCGCGACAGGCAGAGATTCCTCGTTCTCTCGCTTGACCCGGCCGATCTCGTCATCGATCTGCAGGATGTGGATGTTCAGCCGCTGCTGTTCCGACCGCAGAAAGCGCTGCGCCGCCTCGATCGAGGACAGCCGCTCCTGGCGGTCCTGGTCGATCAGGCTGGCCGTCAGGTCGTTGACCAGATCCGCCGCATCCTGCGGATCGCCCGCGCGGCTGGTGACGATCAGCGCCGTCACTGCGGTGGATTCGCCCTCGCGCGGGGCCACGCCGGCCGCGTTGATCATCTGGATCTGGGTGCTCATGCGGAAGGCCGCGACCTTCTGATCCACGCTCATTCCTTCGGCATCGCTGAACAGATCATGGCGGTCGATCAGTTTCAGGATGTTGCCCCGGCTCATCAGGCGTTGCTCGATCAACTGAAGACGGCGGGCAGGCAACATTGTCTCGCCGCCCACGGACACAGCGCTGTTGCGCAGTTGCACCACCGCGCTTGCCTCATAGGTGGCGGGAATCGACATCACATGCAGCAACGTCCCCAGGATGCCCGCCGAAATCACCGCCGCTATCACCGCCGCGTGCCGGCGGATCATCGAGACGACATCGGAAAAAGAGGTGATCGGCCCCATCTCAGCGCTCCGCCTCGGCCAGGAACAGGCCGATCATGGGTGTGTCCCAGTCGTCCAGCCGCTCGCAGGCCCGTACATCTGCAGCCGTGGTGCGACGTCCGTCAAGAACCATGACCGCGGCCTCGACAAGCGCCAGCCCGGCCAGTCCGGCATCCCCGCCCAGCATCGGCGGCAGGATGAACAGCGCCACATCCGGCTGAAGCGTTGCGACCAGCGCCCCGATCGTGCGGCCGGTGCCGGGTTCCTGCAGGGTATCGCCGGCCATGGGATCGGGTCTTGCGTTCGCCAGAACCGCCAGATTGCCGCCCAGTCGCTTCAGCAGCCCGAACAGATCGGCGCGCGCACGCAGGGACGCCGCAAGGTCAGGTGCCATCTTCATGCCGAAACCTGACGCCACCCGCGGCGCGGCCAGATCAAGATCCGCCAGCAGGATCTTCAGGCTGGGGCGCCGGGCCAGCGACAGGGCCAGATTCATTGCCGCCACTGCGGTGGCCGGCCCCTGCCGGGGCTGGATCAGGCCGATCCGCCGCCAGTCGTGTTCCGTGGTCATCCCCAGCAGGCGCGTCCGCAAAAGGTCATAGCCCGCATTCAGCGACCCCGGAGGGCGCGCGCTGACCAGGCGCCGCAGGGCTTCGCCTCGCGGAAGGGTGAAGGGCGGGATCTCCGCCCATTCGCGGGATTCCCGAAACTGGCTTTGCAAATCCTGTTTCATCCTGACGCCATTGCTTGAAATAAAGGCTTCGCCGGATCGGACGATCCGGCTCTGCTTAGGCCAGCCGGGCAAGCGGACCAAGGAGATTTGCCGGATCGCCCGCATTTCCGTGCCGGCAGTCCGGAAATCTTCCGGCCGCATCCTGGGAAGCGGACTGCAAGGGCGCGCTTCATGGCGGCCAGGTCAATGCAAGACCCACCCCCAGCAGCAGTCCCGTCCCCAGGATGATCGCATCGGAACGCAGATCGTCGGCCCGATAGGATTTCGCCACCCTCAGCAGAACGGGATACATTGCCAGTCCTGTCAGGCCCTGCGCGGCAAGAATGCCCGGCAGTCCGCCGTAATGCGCCCCGATCAGCAGGGCGGGAACATAGATCAGCGCCCGCAACCCCTGCAGCCTGAACAACTGCCGCGAATTTCCGACCGCCAGCGGAATCGAATCGTAACCCAGCGCGGCGATCGCCGGCATCTGGATCAGGGCGATCACAGACAACTGCCAGCCCGCCTCGGCATAGCGGATGTCGTAAAGCAATCCTATGATGAAAGGCCCCAGCACGACCAGGACCGCCGCAACCGTCATCAGCGCAAGGCACACCCTGGCCCGCAGGCGGGCCACCCGCGCGGCATTGTCGGGCGAAGCCGCCGGCGGCGCCTCGCGATAAAGCGGAAGGAACAGACGCCCTGCGATTGCCAAGCCCAGCGTCATCGGCAGCGTTCCCAGCATCGCAGCGATGTTGTAGATGCCCAGGTCGTGAAGCGACAGATAGCCGCCCAGAATCAGCCGGTCGCCCTGGAACACCAGAAAGCCGCAGATCGTGCTGAGGAAAATCCACGGCCCAAAACGGCGCAGTTCGGCCAGGGTCGCCGCCTCCAGCCGGAAGCGGTTGTCGATGCCCGGCAGCAGGGTCTTGATCAGCAGGACCTGGATCACGCTGCCCAGCACGCCCCCCAGCACCAGCGCCCAGACCGACCGCATCGCCACCGCCAGCAGGACCGTGACCACGAGGCCCAGAACCTGCGAGATCAGTTCGACCCGCGTCAGCTGCCCGACATCCAGATGCCGGACCGCGGAATCCATCCGGGTCGGCATGAAGCCCCCGATGACCAGGCCGAAGGCCGTCACCGGAAGCAGCCGCGCCAGCAGCGGTTCCTGATAGATGACCGACAGCGGGAAGGCCAGGGCGCAGGCGATCAGCCACAGGGTCACGCCGCGGATCACCTGGACGGTCCAGATGGTGTTGAGGAACTCGGGCTCGTCCCCCCTGGCACTGTTCTGGATTGCCGGACTCGTCCCCATGTCGCTGAACATCACCAGACCGATCATGAAGGCGGTGACCAGCGCCATCGCCCCGAAGGCGTCGGGCATCAGCAGCCGCGTCAGGATCAGGTTCGAGCCGAGCCGCAGCGCCTGGGATATGAAAAACGAAAGACCCGTCCAGGCCGAACTTCGCATCGCACGGGATTCGACACCGTTGCCGTCAAAGGCCCCCTTCAACCGCTTGATCAATGATCTTGCCTTCTTCGGTCCAGCATGGGCTGAAAATCTTGAAATCGCGTTAAACCGGCAGGACCGAATCTGGCCGCCGTCCGGCCCGGACACTAACGCCCGCCGCGGCCGAAGCCAGCCTTTGCGGCAAAATCCGTCATCTCGCAACCGCCTTGTGGCAATCCGGCCCTGCTCTTCGAGGCCGGGCAGGCGCCGCCCTTCCGGGAAGCAGGCCGGCCGGCGATCAGAAGCGGCTGAGCAGATCCGAATGAAACGACGCATCAAGCCTGCGCATGAAGCTTTCGGCGCAGCACATGTGTTCGCGCATGATCCTGCCGGCCGCCTCGGCGTCGCCTGCGCGGAATGCCGCCAGCAGTTGCCGGTGGCTTTCGATGTTGTGATCGCCGAACAGCTCATGTTCGCGCATGCTTTCAGAGCGATAGCTGACCAGATCGCGCAACATGCTGTTCAGGAAACGGCACATCAGGACAAGGATCACATTGTCCGAGGCCTCGCACAGGATGTCGTGGAATTCGGTTTCGGCCCTGCGCACCACGGCCCGGTCGCGCGTGACATTGGCCTGTTCGCAGATGCGGATGTTGTCTTCCAGCCGGCGGAAATGATCCCCGGTCAGCTTGCCGATGACGTTGCGCGCAAGGCTCACCTCGAGCGAGCGGCGCAACTCATAGACCTGAGCGAAGTCGATCTTCTGGAAATGCAGATACTGGCGCAACTGCTGCGTCATGATGTCGATCGAGGCGTCCTGGATTTCGGGGCCTCCGTTCGGCCCCGACACCATCCGCACCAGCCCCTCGACCTCCAGCGCCTTCAGGGCCTCGCGGATCGTGCCCTTGGAACAGCCGTAATGATCCATCAGGGCGCGTTCGTGCGGCAGGCGGTCGCCGGGGCGCAGGCGGTCGCGGGCGATGCGGCGGCGGATGTCCTCGGCCACCTGGTCCGACAGCTTGATGCGGGCCAGCCTGCGTTCGCGGGGCAAGGGCGCGTCCTGATCCATCGAAATCCTTCAGGGCTGCCAGACGGTTTCGGCGTCCAGCGGATATATGGGCCGCGCCAGCTTTCCGAAGCCGAACAGGTCGTAGTTCGAGGCCGTCACACCCGAGCTTGCACATTCGACCACGGCTTTCGCCAGCGGCTCGAACACGGGCCGGCAATACATGCGCGACTTCAGATGCAGGAAACGGGCGGACAGCGCGTCGATCCCGAGACAGGTGAAAACGCCCAGGTCCAGCGGCTCATGCGGCTGTTCGCAGACCACGATCACGGCGCGCCCGGTGTCCAGCGCCGCCGCCCGTCCCATCGACAGCACCTGCCCGCGATAGATCGGCCCAGTCACGCGATAGCTGCCGTCCGACAGCGCGGCCACCCGCCCGGACAGGTGCAGCGGCGCGCGCGGGGGCGGCAGGCCCTCGGCCGGGGTCTTGTTGCCCAGCCGCACCTCGACCCCGGCGCCCTCGCCTGCGGCGAACATCCGCGCCACGGTTTCAGGGTCGGCGATGGGGCCGACCACAATTCCGTCCTGACCGGCGGCCAGCAGTTCCTCGAGCACATCCATCACGTCGCAGGCGCCGCCCGACATGCAGTTGTCGCCGTGATCCAGCAGCAGCACCGGGGCGCTGCCGTCTGCCAGCACGGCGGCGCGGGCGATGGAATCCGCAAGAGGTTCCTCGTGATAGACATATTCCGCGCGCCGCCGCCATGCCTCGCGGCCCAGTTCGCGCGCGACCTTGGCGGCCATTTCGGGCGTATCCGCGACGGTGACGATGGACAGCCCCGTTTCCGCCAGATCGGCGATGGGAAAGCCGCCGAAGACCGTCACCGCCTGAACGCCCGGCCGCGCCTCGGCCTGCCGCGCCAGTGCCACCAGATCGGTCATGGCGCAGTCGGCCGTCGTGTTCATGCACAGCGTCGCGGCCAGCATCGGCGGATGGCACAGCGCCATTGCAGGGCGCCGGCCACCGTCCAGCAGCGGCGCGAACAGGCGCGCGACATGTTCCCCGGTTTCCACCATGTCGATATGGGGATAGGTCTTGAAGCCCACGATCACGTCGCAGTTGTCCAGCATTCCCTGGGTGATGTTGCCGTGCAGGTCCAGCGCCACGCCGATCGGCACGCCGGGGGCGGCGGCTCGGACGCGGGCCAGCAACTCGCCCTCGCCATCGTCATGGCTGCGCGCCACCATCGCGCCATGCAGGTCCAGCAGGATGCCGTC
>CALLYR010000194.1 GCA_937859005.1 uncultured Paracoccus sp.
GGTGCTGCGGGCGCCTTTGCAGCCGGGGCAGGCGCCTCGGCCGCGGGCGCTTCCGTTGCGGGCGCCTGTGCCGCAGGTGTTTCTGCTGCGGGAACCGCCGAGGATTCCGCGGCGGGCGCCGGGGCCGCGGGTGCCGCGGTGCCCGATGCCGCGGGCGGCAGGACCGGCTGGCCCGCGCCGGGCGGGGGCGCATAGGCCGGTAGTTGCGGCAGGTTCGAGGTTCCACCTGCAGGCGCGGCAGGTGCCGGGCTGATGCGGTCCACGACCGAGGCGCCCGAGGAATTGCGCGCCGCGATGATCGTCAGCGCGACCGAGGTGACGAGGAATGCCCCCGCCAGCAGCCAGGTGGCGCGCGACAATGCGTTCGCAGCCTGCCGCCCGGTCATGATGTTGCCGCCGCCACCGCCGCCGAGACCAAGCCCGCCGCCTTCGGACCGCTGCAGCAGCACCACGCCGATCAGCAGCACGGCGATGATCAGATGCACGGTCAGGACGACATTTTCCACGGGCTTTGGCCTTTCTCGCAGGACGCGCCTATCTAGTCACGGGCGGATGGGATGGCAAGCGCGGCAGGCGGTCCGTCGCCGGGAAAACGGGCGGGCGGCGGATCAGGCCAGCGCCCGCAGCGCCGTGCGCAGGTCGATGGCCCCGTCGTAAAGCGCGCGCCCCGAGATCGCCCCCGCGATCACGCCGGTGTCGCGCAGGGCGGTCAGGTCGGCCAGCGACGACACCCCACCCGAGGCGATCACGGGAATGGTCACGGCGCGGGCCAGCGCCTCGGTCGCGGCGATGTTCGGGCCGCCCATCGCGCCGTCGCGATCGATGTCGGTATAGATGATCGCCGCGACGCCAGCGTCCTGGAACCGGCGGGCAAGGTCGATGGCCTCGATTTCCGTCTCCTCGGCCCAGCCGCGGGTGGCGACCCGGCCCGCGCGTGCGTCGATGCCGACGGCGATGCGCCCCGGAAATGCGGCGGCGGCGCGTCCGACAAGGGCGGGGTCCTCGACCGCGACGGTGCCCAGGATGACGCGGGCGACGCCGCGGGACAGCCAGTCCTCGATCGTCGCCATGTCGCGGATGCCGCCGCCCAGTTGCACGGGGATGTTCACCGCCGCCAGGATCGCCGCCACCGCATCGGCATTGACCGGGCGCCCGGCAAAGGCCCCGTTCAGATCGACCAGATGCAGCCATTCTGCGCCCGCGTCCTGAAATGCGCGGGCCTGCGCCGCCGGGTCGGTGTCGAACACGGTCGCCGCGTTCATGTCGCCGCGCAGCAGGCGCACGCAGGCGCCGTCCTTCAGGTCGATGGCGGGATAGAGGATCATGGCGCGGCCCCTTTCGTCTGTATCGCCCCGCCCATGCCACAGCCCGGCCCCGCGGGAAAGGCCGGACCCGCGACCTCACGTCATGCTTGCGTGAATCGGCGGGGCGGACACTTGGTCGGCCCAAGGAAAACGGGAGGATCACCCATGAAGACCATCGCGCTTGCCGCGGCATTCACGCTGGCAGGCCTTGCCGCCGCCGCCGACCCGATCGAGGGGCTGTGGCAGACCCAGGCCGACGAAGGCTCGTTCGCCCTTGTTCAGATCGCGCCCTGCGGCGGGGCGTTCTGCGGCACCATCGTCAAGACCTTCAAGGGCAAGGACGAATATAAATCCCCCAACCTGGGCAAGCAGATCGTCACCGGCATGACGCCCGCCGGCAGCGGCAGCTATCAGGGCAAGGTGCTGCGGCCGGCCAACAACAAGATCTACAACGGCAAGGCCACGGTCAGCGGCGCCACGATGAAGCTGTCGGGCTGCGTCGCGGGCGGGTTGCTGTGCAAGTCGCAGACCTGGACGAAACTGAAGTGACGCCTGCGGCCGGGCCGGGACGCGGCTTGTCCTTGCGTCCGGTTCCGGCCTGCCCTTGCTGAAAGCGGCGTGGGGGCCATTCGCGGACGCCCTCGCCGCTGCGGTGGCCTTTCTCGCTGCAAGCAGGCTATCGGACTGACTCCACGGCCCCTCGGGGCGCCTGAAGTTGTCCAGACGAACGACGGGGCGCGGATCGGTCAGACGACGATGCTCGCCCCCCGTTCCACCGGGCTGACATTGGCGCGGAAGGCGGCAAACAACTCGCGCCCCAAGCCTTCGGCATTGGGGGCGGGGTCGAAGAGCGCGGGTTCGCGCCCGCCGAAATCCGGCTCAAGACAGTCGAGCGTGCCCGCCGCCGCATCCAGCCGCACCATGTCGCCGTCGCGCAGCCGTGCAAGCGGGCCGCCCGCCCCCGCCTCGGGCGTGACATGGATCGCTGCTGGCACCTTGCCCGATGCTCCCGACATGCGCCCGTCCGTGACCAGCGCCACCCGCAGGCCGCGGTCCAGCAGGACCGACAGGGTGGGGGTCAGCGAATGCAGTTCCGGCATCCCGTTCGCGCGCGGCCCCTGAAAGCGGACGACGACCACGGTGTCGGCCGTGAACTCGCCCGCGCGGAAGGCGGCCTTGACCTGATCCTGATCGGTGAAGATGCGGGCAGGCGCCTCGATCACATGCAGGTCGGGCTTGACGGCGGACACCTTGATGACCGCCTGCCCCAGATTGCCCGCCAGCAGATGCAGCCCGCCCATGATGGCAAAGGGTTCGGCTGCGGGGCGAAGGATGCGGTCGTTCAGGCTCGCGCCCGCGCCCGGCACCCAGGTCAGGCCCGTTTCGGACAGCTTCGGCTCGGCTCGGTAATGATCCAGCCCGTCGCCCGCGACCGTGCGCACATCCGCGTGCAGCAGACCCGCGTCCAGAAGCTGCCCGATCAGGAAGCCCATGCCGCCTGCGGCGTGGAAATGGTTCACATCCGCCAGCCCGTTGGGATAGACCCGCGCCAGCAGCGGCACCGACTGGCTGATGTCGTGGAAATCCTGCAGGTCGAGGATTACCCCCGCCGCCCGCGCCATCGCGGGCAGGTGGATCAGGTGGTTGGTCGATCCTCCCGTCGCCATCAGCCCGACGATCCCGTTGACAAAGGCGCGTTCGTCCAGGATCGCGCTGACCGGGCGCCAGTCGTTGCCCAGCCGGGTGATCTGCGCCGCCCGCGTCACCCCCGCGACCGTCAGCGCCTCGCGCAGCGGCGTGTTCGGATTGACGAAGCTGGAACCGGGCAGCTGCATGCCCATGATCTCCATCAGCATCTGGTTGGTGTTGGCCGTGCCATAGAAAGTGCAGGTGCCCGGCGCGTGATAGGACGCCATCTCGGCCGCCATCAGTTCCTCGCGGCCGACGCGGCCGGCGGCGAAATCCTCGCGCACGCGGGCCTTCTCGGCGTTGGGCAGGCCCGAGGGCATCGGCCCGCCGGGCAGGAACACCGCCGGCACATGGCCGAAGGTCGCGGCGGCGATGACGAGGCCGGGGACGATCTTGTCGCAGATGCCCAGCCAGACGGCGGCGTCAAACACGTCGTGCGACATGGCGATGCCGGCGGCCAGCGCGATCACGTCGCGGGAAAACAGCGACAGTTCCATTCCCGCGCGCCCCTGGGTCACGCCGTCGCACATGGCGGGGACGCCCCCCGCGACCTGCGCGGTCGCGCCCGCGGCCTGGGCGGCGCGGCGGATCAGGCCGGGGTAATGCTCATAGGGCTGATGCGCCGACAGCATGTCGTTATAGGCGGTGACGATCCCGATGTTCGGCCGGTCGGTCCCGGCCATGTCGGCCTTGCCCGGCATGGCGGCATAGGCATGGGCCTGGTTGCCGCAGGCGAGATGCGCGCGCCGCGGCCCGCCCTTGGCCGCGCGGGCGATTTTCGCCAGATAGGCAGCGCGGCTGTCCGCCGACCGTTCGCGGATGCGGTCGGTGACGCGGGCGATGGTGTCGTGCAAGGCCATGGCGGTTCTCCTGCGGCAATGCCTCGCAGATAGGGCGTTAGCGTTAACGCGACAACCGGTGGGCAAAGTTGCTTTCCCGCGGTGCCGCAGGGGGCTATACGGCGCGCGGACCGGCGAAAGGACAGCGGCATGGCGAATGTGGTGGTGGTCGGCGCCCAGTGGGGCGACGAGGGCAAGGGCAAGATCGTCGACTGGCTGTCCGAACGGGCCGATGTGATCGCCCGCTTTCAGGGCGGCCACAATGCGGGCCACACGCTGGTCATCGGCGGCGAGGTGTTCAAGCTGTCGCTGCTGCCCTCGGGCATCGTGCGCAAGGGCAAGCTGGCGGTGATCGGCAACGGCGTCGTGCTGGACCCCTGGGCCCTGTTTGCGGAAATCGACAAGCTGGCGGGGCAGGGGGTCGCGATCTCGACCGCGAACCTGATGATCGCGGAAAACACGCCGCTGATCCTGCCGCTGCACCAGGATCTGGACCAGTTGCGCGAGGACGCGGCGGGCACATCCAGGATCGGCACCACCGGACGCGGCATCGGCCCGGCCTATGAG
>CALLYR010000195.1 GCA_937859005.1 uncultured Paracoccus sp.
CGACGCCGCCCCGGCGGGCGCGATGCGGGGCGAGAAATCGAACAGCTATCTGACGATGCCCGAGGCGGCCGCCCGGATCGCGCGCCATGTGCCCGATGCCCGGCTGGTCTTCCAGCTTCGCGACCCGGTCACCCGCGCCTATTCGGATTATTCGATGCTGCTGCGGCGGGGCACGGTGGACCGCGACATCCGCCGCCATCTCGACCCCGCGCGCGCGGCCGGCGGGCGGTTCCTGCATGACGGGCGCTATGCCGATCACCTGGCGCGGTTCTTCGACCTGTTCGACGCCGACCAGCTGCTGGTCCTGAAATACGAGGACGTCACGCGCGATCCGGCCGGGCAGCTTGACCGGCTGGCGCGGCATCTGGGGCTTGCCGGGCCGCTGGCGCTTCAGCTGCCGGAACGCGTCACGAACGCGCGCGCCGATATCGTCCCGCGCCCGATCCGGCGGATGATCGCGCCGCTGCGCCCGGTGCTGGACCCCGTGCGGCACGCAGCACCGATGCGCGCCCTGCGGGCCCTGGTTGCCCGGCCGGAACGCTATCCCGAATTCGACGCGGGGCTGAAGGCCGATCTGGGGGCGTTCTATCGCGGCCAGGTCGAGCGGCTGGCGGCGATGACGGGGCTCAGCTTTTCGGATTGGACGCCGATGCGAACGGAAGCTTCCCGCGTCGCGAATCTCCCGTGAAGCGTTCGGGGATCGGCTGCGGCAAACATGCGAGCCGAATTCGGCAGGGCGATTTGTGCCGCGGCCAGATCAACTGGCGAATGAATGAGTCCGGCCCTGCGGGATATCCGGAATGCACCGGACAGGCGATTATCGGCTTTTATCGGTCAAACGGACAAATCCCGGCCCGCGTAATCCTGAACCATTCCGTGCGGTATTCCCCTATAGGGATTGATGGTCCGGATAGTTGACGGAAATGCGACTATCGCCTGGGGCCGTGCGGAACAATCTGCACGCGCGCGGCCGAGTCGAAGTTCGGAGTATCACCATGACGATGGAAACGTCGGTCCCAGACTTCGGGCAATGGGGAGACATGTTCAAACGCAGGTTGCGCCTGGGCGCCGCGGAACTGCGGGCAAATCGCAAGCTGTTCGCCTCTGACGCGCTGTCGGTGGCGGTGGGCGCGGCGGCCTCGGTCGTGCTGTCCTCGGGGCCGCATTTCAGCAGCATCGAGCGCGCCGCCCTGCCCGGCTTCGTGCTGCTGGCGCTGGGGGTCACGATGCCGGTGCTGGCGCTGTCGGGCGTCTATCGCCGCCACCGGTATTCGTCCACCCTGCCGGGGCTGGTGCAGGACGTGCCGGCCCTGATGCTGAGCGTGCTGATCTGCGCGATCGCCGCGCGCGCGGCCGGATTGCTGCCGGAACTGACGCTGACCACCTTTCCGATCCTGTTCCTGATCCTGGCCTCGCTTTTCACCGCGGCGCGGGTGGCGGCGCGGATGCGCCAGGGCCAGCGCGAGCTTCAGCGCCGGCCGGCGCGCGAGGACAGCGTGCCGGCGGTGCTGGTCGGGCTGGATTCGGCCAGCGACCTGTTCATGCGCGCCGTCCAGCAGGGTCTGTCGCGCTATCGCATCGTGGGGGTCGTCGATACCTCGCCCGGCAGCACCGACCTGCTGTTCCACAGCGTCCCGATCCTCGGCTCGGTCCTCGATCCGCAGGACATCATCCGCCGCCTCTCGGCGATGCCGGAACGGCCGCGCTGCCTGCTGATGGCCGGGGCGACGACGCATTTCGACGCCGAGGGCATTGCCGTGCTGCGCGGCTGGGCGGATGCGCATGGCATCCGCATCCGCGCGCTGCCCAGCCTGACCGACGCGCTGGAACAGACCGCGCGCACGGGCGGGCCTGCGCCGATCGACCCCGAGGACATCCTGACCCGGCCGCAGAAGACGGTCGAGCTGGCGCTGCTGCGCGAGACCTATCGCGGCCAGCGCGTGCTGGTCACCGGCGCCGGCGGCTCGATCGGCAGCGAACTGGTGCGCCAGCTCGCCTCGCTGGACCCGGCCGAACTGATCCTGATCGAGAACAGCGAACTCAACGCCTATCAGGTCGACCGGATGCTGGCGCGCCATTTCCCGGCGGTGCCGCGCAAGCTGCATCTGTGCTGCATCCGCGACCGCCAGCATCTCGACGCGATCTTCGCCGCGCACCGGCCCGACATGGTGTTCAACGCCGCCGCGCTGAAGCATGTGCCGCTGGTCGAGGCGAACCCCTGCGAGGGCGTGCTGACCAATGTCATCGGCACCCGCAACGTCTGCGACGCCGCCCGCAGCTTCGGCGCCAGGGCGATGGTGCAGGTCTCGACCGACAAGGCGGTCAACACCACCAACATCATGGGCGCGACCAAGCGGGTGGCCGAATTCTATTGCCAGGCGCAGGACCTGATCACCCGCGACCTGGGCGCGGCCACGCGGTTCTTCGCGGTGCGCTTCGGCAATGTGCTGGGCTCGTCGGGGTCGCTGATCCCGCTGTTTCAGGAACAGATCGCCCTTGGCGGGCCGCTGACCGTCACCCATCCGGACATGGAGCGGTATTTCATGACCATCCGCGAGGCGGTCGAACTGACGCTGGTCTCGGCCGCGCACGGGCTGCGCGAGGCCGGGGACAAGGGCCGCATCTTCGTGCTGGACATGGGCAACCCGGTCCGCATCGTCGATCTGGCCGAGCGGATGATCCGCATGGCCGGCAAGGTGCCCGGCCAGGACATCCGCATCGAATTCGTCGGAATCCGGCCCGGCGAGAAGCTGTTCGAGGAACTGTTCGACCGTGCCGAGCAGGTGCTGCCGGCCAGCTTCGCCGGGGTCAGCTGCGCCGTGCCGCATCCGATCGCGATGCCGCGCCTGCGGGCCGAGATGAACCGGCTGGAACGGGCGGCGCGCGAGGGCGATGCCGCGGCGGTGAAGGCCGCGCTGGCCGCGCTGGTGCCGGGCTTCGGCGGCGAACGCCCCGCCATGGCGCCCT
>CALLYR010000196.1 GCA_937859005.1 uncultured Paracoccus sp.
GTCGACCAACCCACGCCAACCCACACCCTGCGCCCGCTGCATGGCCGCCACGATCGCAGTCGGCGCGCTGGTATGCATGGCCTCGGCCACCGCGGACCCCGTGGCCGCCGATGCCGGCGACAGCCCGCGCGCCGCCGCAACCGCAATGCGGATGCCAGTGAAATTGCCCGGCCCCGTGCCGACCCCCAGCACGGTCAGGTCGGACAGGGCAACGCCCGCCTCGTCCATCACCTCGGCCAGCAGGGGAAACAGGCGTTCGGCCTGCCCCTTCTGCATCGGCTCGAACCGCTGTGCGAGGATGCAGCCCCCGAAAACGACAGCGGCCGCGCAATGCGCGGCCGACGTGTCGAAGCCCAGGGTCAGGTCAGGCAACGGGCCGGACCTCGACCACCTCGGGGATATAGTGGCGCAGCAGGTTCTCGATCCCCATCTTCAGCGTCAGGGTGGAGGACGGGCAGCCCGCGCAGGCGCCTTGCATGTGCAGATAGACCACGCCGCGGTCGAAGCCGTGGAAGGTGATGTCGCCGCCGTCCTGGGCCACTGCCGGACGCACGCGGGTGTCCAGCAGTTCCTTGATCTGGTTGACGATTTCGGAATCCGGACCTTCATGCGCGGCGTGCCCGCCCGCAGCCTGGGCGGCGCCCGTCTGGGCCAGCGCCGGTTCGCCCGACTGGTAATGTTCCATGATCGCCCCCAGGATCGAGGGCTTGATCTGGTCCCACAGCGCCGTATCCGCCTTGGTGACGGTGACGAAATCGGACCCCAGGAACACGCCCGTGACGCCCGGCACGGCAAAGACGCGCCGCGCCAGCGGACTGGCCCCGGCCGCATCCGCCGACGGGAAATCCGCCGTTCCCGTGGGCAGCACGGTTTCGCCCGGCAGGAACTTCAGCGTCGCGGGGTTGGGGGTCGTTTCGGTCTGGATGAACATCACACGAACTCCTGTCGGGTCCGATATGGTGCCCGGTGCAAGTCGAGTCAAGCCGGGCGCCCGGCCCTGCGACCCGCCGCCGCGGAACGGGGCCGGGCTTCAACCCATCTGTTCCAGCATCCCGCGCGAGATGCCGCCCGGCACGATGGTCAGCGCACAGCGCAGCGACGCGAGGTCGCGCATCAGGCCGCTGATCAGCGGCCCCGGCCCGTTGCCTTCGGTGGCGGCGGCCAGCACCACGACCTGGATATCCTGGTCTGCGTCGATCTGGGCCAGCAGTTCCTTGCAGGGGTCGCCCTCGCGCACGATCAGTTCGGGTTCGACCCCCGGACGGTCGCGCATCCATTTGGCAAAGACCTGGAAATGCGCCTCGATCCGCTCGCGCGCCTCGGCGCGCATCACCTCGGCCACGCCGAAGCCGTGCTGGATCTCGTCGGCGGGGATCACCGCAAGGACCTGCACGCCGCTGCCGGTGCTGGCCGCACGCAGGGCGGCATAGCGGATGGCGTTCAGGCATTCCTTGCTGTCGTCGAGAACGACCAGAAACTTGCGCATGTCGGTCCCTGCCGGCACCCGGACCTGCGCCGGGCGCATCCAGCGTGGCAAAGAAGCACGGATGCCACAAGCCGGAAGAATCTATGCAGGAGACATTTTCAAGAAATGCGACCTGTGTTACGGCGCCCCATGAGCCTTGGCAGACAGGTGCAGGGTGGTTCCAGGGATTGGCGGGTGATCCGGTGACGATTCATCACGATTGGGACCAGGTGAAGGCAGCCCAACTGCGCGGTTTGGGCGGCGCGATCCTGTGGCCGGATCGCGAGACCGCCCCGACGCCCGCAAGCATGACCGCGGGCAAGCGCCTGTTCGACATCGGGCTGTCGCTGGTGTTGCTGGTCCCGCTGTCGATCGTCATGGCCGTGGTCGCGGCGCTTCTGCTGATCGCGCAGGGACGGCCGGTCCTGTATGTCTCGGACCGGATGCGGGGACCGGGACAGCCGTTCCGGCTGCTGAAGTTCCGCACCATGATCTGCGCCGCCGAGGATTCCGGCGCGACCGGCGCGCACAAGCAATGGCGGATCACGCCTTTGGGCTGTTTCCTGCGCCGCACCCGCATCGACGAACTGCCGCAGCTGTTCAACATCCTGAAGGGCGACATGAGCTTTGTCGGCCCGCGCCCGCCGCTGCGGGAATATGTGGAGCACTTTCCCCATCGTTACGGGCAGGTGCTGCGGATGCGGCCGGGGGTCACGGGGCTGGCCACGCTGATCTATCACGCGCATGAGGACCGGATCCTGGCCCGCTGCCCCACCGCGCAGGCCACGCAGGAAGCCTATTACCGCCGCTGCCTGCCGACCAAGCTGCGGCTGGATGCGACCTATCTGCGGCATCGGACGCTGGCGCTGGATCTGTGGATCCTGGGCAATACGGTGATGACGGTCATCATTCCGCGCTGGAGGCGCCGCCGCTGGAAATCACGCCGCTGAACGGGTCCGCCGGGTAGTCGACCCCGCACAGATACAGGCCCTGCGGCGGACAGACCGGTCCGCAGGCGGCGCGGTCGCGTGCGGCCAGCGCATGGGCCACGCGATCGGGATGCCAGGCCCCCGCCCCCACCCGCTCCAGCGTGCCCACGATGGACCGCACCTGGTTGTGCAGGAATGACCGCGCCGACAGGCGGAACCGGTATTCGGCGCCGTGGGGCATCGCCTGCGCCTCGATGTCGATGCGGTCCAGCGTCTTCACCGGGCTGGCCGACTGGCACATGGCCGAACGGAAGGTGGTGAAATCGTGCCGGCCGACCAGATGCGCCGCACCCGCCCGCATCGCGTCGATATCCAGCGGATTCAGCACCTGCCAGACCCGGCCCCTCGCCAGCGTCGCAGGCGCGCGGCGGGCCAGCAGGCGGAACAGGTAATGCCGCCCCGTGGCGGAAAACCGGGCGTGGAAATCGTCGGGCACACGCGCCGCCGCCAGAACCGCCACGGGGGCGGGCTTCAGATGCCAGTTCAGCGCCTGCGCCAGCCGGAACGGGTCCCAGTCGCGGGCCAGATCGGCATGGGCCACCTGCGCTGTCGCATGGACCCCCGCATCGGTGCGGCCCGCGGCGGCGATCCGGGCGCCGGCGGCAAAGCCTGCGTCCAGCGCCGCCAGCGCCCGTTCCACCGCGCCCTGCACGGACGGGCGGTCGGCCTGCGCCTGCCAGCCGGCAAAGGGCGCGCCGTCATATTCGATCTTCAGCGCAAAGCGCGGCATGGGATCAGCGGCGGGGTTCGCGCACGGGCATGCGGAACAGGTCCTCGACCGATTCCCCCTGCCTCGCCTCCAGCGCCGGGCGCATGGCCACGCCCTCGCGGGCCAGACGTTCGCGCAGGACCTCGATCTCGATGTCCATGTCGGTGCGCCCGCCTTCGTGCAGGCGGCGGATCACGGCGGAAAAGCTGCGTTCCAGATCGTCCAGCAGCGCCTCATAACCCGCGCGGGCCTGCGGGTCGCGGGTCTGGGCGTAAAGATCGGCGAACTTCACCGTCGCGTCGCGCGCGCCGATCAGATAGACGCCCAGATAGCGGCGCGCGACCGCCAGTTCGGCGGGGTCTTCCTCGACCCGCTGGAACAGGTCGCGGGCGGTCGCGGCAAAGGCTGCCACGCGCGATTCCAGCCGCCGGTCGCCAGTGCGCAGGATCGCCTCGGACATGCCGCGCAGATAGGCCTCGGCCTCGGCCACCATGCGGGCGGCGCGGTCCTGCTGAAAGCCGTCCACGCCCTCCATCCCCTTGTCGCGCATCGGGTCGGGGCCGAAGGCCAGCCAGTGCAGGATGGCGGCGGTGAAGCCCAGCACCAGCGCCCCCGCCAGCGCGCCGGG
>CALLYR010000197.1 GCA_937859005.1 uncultured Paracoccus sp.
GTCACGGTCGCGGGACTGGGCATCGACGACATCGAATCCCGCGCCCGCCTGCGCCGCGCAATGCTGCCCCAGACCCTGCCCGAGCCTTTGGCCGAACCGGTGCAGGCGGATCAGCCGCAGGGGCAGGACGATACATTGCTGATCCTGGATCACGATCTGGCCGATGCGGACCTGCGCGACGTCCTGCGCCGACTTGGGCCGCATGCGCCTGGCCCGCTGCGCCTGCATCTGCTGCGTCCCAGGCTGACGGCGGCCCTGCGCAACGGCGTCGAGGGCGCCGCCCGTGAAATCGCCGCCGGATTGAGCCTGACCGAAACCGCCATCCGCATCGGCACGCCAGCCTGCCTGCCGGGCCGCATCGTCTTTGCCCGCAGCTCGACGCTGTTCCAGTTCGACACCCGGCCGCTTTTTGCCGCCGAGGCCGATGCTGCGCGGGTGATGGTCCTTGACCCGATCGGCACCGCGATGGCCGAGCCCGCCGCGCGCGCCGACCGCTTTTCCCGCGACCTTCTGCCCTTTGCGCTTTCGATGCGCGGCCCGGCCTTTTTCGAACTGCTGGCCCAGGTGCCGCAATGCTTCCTGACCGAGGAGGCCCGGCTGCGCCTGCTGGTCGAGACGCTGATCGCCCGCGACGGGGCGGAATTGCAGCGCGCCGACATCTATCGCTTCTTCGAAGGCAAGTCCGGCCCCTGTTGCCAGAACTTCGCGGATGGCCGCGACTGGCACGCCTATGACGCCGAAAGCCGGCGGCTGATCCAGGAGAACCGCGCCGCATGAGCCGCATCGTCATCGTATCCCATTCGCATCCGAACCTGCGCTATGGCGGCGGCGAGGTTGCAGCCTTTCGCCTGTTCGAACATCTGCTCTCGCAGGGGCAGGACGCGTTCTTCGTCGGCTCGACCATCGGCCCCGAGGACAGCGACAGGTTCTTCGGCCCCAGCCAGCGGATCATCAGCTTCGGCCCGCGCGATTTCTGCCTGCGCGGGCGCGGCATGGATGCCTTTGTCATGGAGCATTCCGACATCGCGGACGAAGACTGGATCTTCGAATTCCTGCTGGCGCTTCGGGGGGATGTCTATCATTTCCACCATTTCTGGAACATCGGCGCCGGCACCATTCGCCGCCTGCGGGCGGCGCTGCCGGACGCCAAATTCATCTGCACCCTGCACGAACTGACCGCGATCTGTGCCAATCACGGCCAGATGGTGAAGCGGTCGGGCGAACTTTGCCATGCCGCGAACGAGGTGGCCTGCGCCGCCTGCGCGGGCCGCGCGCCGATCGATTTCGTGCTGCGCAGGACGCGGATGCTGGACATGCTGGATCTTTTCGACCACCTCATCTCGCCCAGCGAGTTCCTGCGGCTGCGGTTCGAGGACTGGGGCATCGCATCCGGCCGCATCGCGGTGATCGAGAACGGCCTGGATCATGCCGGCCATGTCCCGCCCGAATCCGAATCCGAGCTGCTGGCCAAGTCCGGCCGCTTTGCCTTTTTCGGCCAGGCGACGCCGACCAAGGGCCTGGACGTGCTGATCCGCGCCGCGGCGCTGATCGAGGTCAGCGGCGAGGCGTCCGAGATGCCGCTGAGCATCGGGATTCACGGCGTCGACAAGGACAGTTTCGCCCGGATGTGGCCCGATCTGGAGGTGCCAGGCTGCGTCAGTTTCCGCGGCCGCTATCGCCCGCAGGACTGCGTGGACATCATGCGCGGCTATGGCTGGATCATCATTCCTTCGGTCTGGTGGGAAAATTCCCCGGTGGTGATCCAGGAGGCCCGTGCCGCCCGGACGCCCATGATCGCCTCGGACATCGGCGGCATGGCCGAAAAGACCGAGGGCTGGGGCATCCAGTTCCGCACCGGCGATCCGGCGGCGCTGGCGGATGCCATTCTGTCGGTTCACGGGAATGCAGAGATTCTTGCCGAATACAAGTCACGGATCACCCCGCCGCTCGATATGAAGGGATTCGTCGAGGAATGGGCTGAAACTGTGCAGTATCATGATGACAAGAAGATCAGAAAGGCGAGTTGACCCGTCAATCGGCACTCATGTCTGAAGTGAATCCTCAATACGAGCAGATCGATAAACCGGCGATCAACGATTTAAAGGGAATATAGCGATGAAAATTGGACTCCTCTGGGAGAGTGAGAACTGCGGTCTCTATTCGAATTCAAGCTTCGAAACATTGTATCGCAAGATCGGTCATAACAACGGCAACCTTGCATTTGTGCATTCTATTAAAAGCCAGATCGATGCTGAAATCGCTTACTTTCCATGGCATGTAAAGCCTTCCGTTCTCAACGAGAGTGTCGATTTTGTTGTCATTCCCTGCGCCAACCAGCTCGGGAAGCATACAGATCTTAGTGGACTTGCAGAAAATCTGTCGAAAGTCACGAAACCGATAGTGGCCATTGGCTTGGGTGCACAGGCTAAGGAATTTGGTGCAGACGTCGAACTGACCGAAGGCACCCGCGCTTGGCTTGACGTTCTTATCGAGAATGGCCGCCAGAATGGCATACAGAATATCTATACTCGCGGCCCTTACACTTCCGAGCAAATCCTGAAGTTGACCGGTACGGATACGGTCCCGAACGGCTGTCCCTCTCACTTCATCAACCCGCGCCCCGATCTGGGTCGCCTGATTCAGAAAAATTGGGAAGCGGCACCCATGCCGCAACGGATCGCGGTTGCGGGCGGTCACGAAAGCTGGCGCAATACGCGCGAAATCGAACAGCAGTTGATCTCGCTGATGATGGACCCTCAGTTTCCCGGTGTCTACATCGTTCAGTCGATGGGAAACATGATCAAGATCTCGCGCGGGTTGTTCGACGAGATCGAACCGGAGGTCCTGAACCGGATTCACAAGCACACGGTTCCTCACTACAGCCTTGAGCAGTTCAAGTCCTGGGCGTTGAACTATGCGCGATCCTATTACGACGTTCCGGCGTGGATGGACGAACTGCGCCGTCATGACCTGCTGATTGGACCTCGTTTCCACGGCGCGCAGTTGGCGATCCAGGCCGAACGCATGGCCTGTACCGTCACCATCGACACCCGGACCGAGGAAATGTGCACCGAAACCGGTGTACCTTTCCTGCGCGCTCAGGAACTCACCGGACCGCTGACGCGGGAGCGTCTGAAGAAACTGATTCGCTTTGACGGCGTGCAATATGATCGGCATCGGGCCTATAAATGTGCCCGCTATGTGGATTTCCTGCGTGGAACCGGGCTCAAGCCAGCGGATTATCTGCTTCAGATTGCCGCCGAGGCCGAGGATAGCATCCCTGAAAGGCTGATCGCCTGACATGGCACGATCCGTCCGCAGGCGCGGAAGCTCTTGCGGACGGAGGGCCTGAACCCGCTTTCCGGAAAATAATTCCTCTGCGATGGCCATCATCTTGCCGCCGGTGTGAAGTGGGGATGTCAGCAAGGTCCAAACGATTATGCAATACCGCCACCTCCACGCCCCCCATGACGGCTATGTCTTCGTCGTGACCTACGGCCGCTCGGGATCGACGTTGACGCAGAGCCTGCTCAACGCGATTCCGGGCTATGCGGTCCGGGGCGAGAATGGAAATCTGACGCATCTCTTCGCCAAGGCCATCGACATGGTGACCGGCGACGACATGTATCGCTGGCGGCGTGAAGACCTGGCAAAACCCCAGCAGGATCGCAGGCCCTATCTGCGGCCGATCCTGGGCAAGCCCTATGACCCCTGGGCAGGTGCCGAACGGGTCGATCCCGAAGCGTTCACCCTTGAATTGATGAACCTGTTCGTCAAGCAGGTCCTGCGCCCGCCAAAGCACTGCCGCGTCAGCGGTTTCAAGGAAATCCGCTTTCACGAGGACCCGCCCTTTTTCCGCAAGCATGTCGATCTGCTGCGGACGGCGTTCCCCAAGGCCCGCATCCTGTTCCAGCGCCGCGCACATGATGCTGTCGCCCGGTCGGGGTGGTGGAAGAAACAGCCCCGCGACGCGGTGATCGCCCAGTTGAGCCTGGCCGACCGCATGTTCGAATCCTATGCCGCAAACCACCCCGACTGCTGCCGGATCATCGATTACGAGGGGCTTACGTCTGGGCTGGGCTATATCCGCGGCCTGCATGATTTCCTGGGCGAGGAAATGGATCCAGCCGCCGTTCAGATGGTCCTGGGGCGCAGCCTGCGCCATTAGGACCAAGGCCCGTCACGACCTTGCCCGATGGATGGCAAACCGCGGGCCGATGACCGGCGGATTGCGCAAGCGGGATCATCGGCGTCAGGAAAAGCCGCCCCGATCTGTTCTTCGGGAAGGTGAAAGGGCCGCAATTGCGGCCCCTTCGATCGTCTTGACGGCTGCTTGAAGGCAGGACCTTACGCAGCCTTGCTTTTCCCTGCATCGTCCCGTGCGATCCTGGTCTGGTCGGACCGGCACAGCGGGGCCCGATCGTTGATCCGGCGCAGATGGATGGTTTCGATCTCATCGGCTGAAAGGGGCCGGTTCGCCTCGAAGACGAAGGCCACATCTCCCAGGCCGGCCTTTTCAAGGTCGCGGCGGCGGCGGCAGGCCAGCACCGTGCCAAGGACTTCTTCGCCCAGCAGCACCTCCAGCAGCACCGGCTGGTTGGGGAAAGCCTTGTCACGCGCCCAGCCTTCCAGCCGGCAAGTGTCGGAGACCAGATCCAGATGCCCCTGCAGCTGGCCGACGGCGGCACTGGGAAGGGGGGCGATGGCCTGCCCGTCCTGCGCCCGCCGGACGACGAGCCGCAGCAGCTCGTGCGTGGACAGGCGGCGGCCGCCCTCGAAGACAAAGCCCAGGGGCCCCTGATCCCTGGCCTCTTTCCGGGGGGCGCAGGCGCAGGTTCTGCCGATGACCTCGCCGTCCAGAACCACTTCGAGCATGACCGGCGTGCCGCGATGATCCGCATCCATGGCCCATCCCGCGACATGGCAGGGGGCGGCGACTCCTTCGATGCGCCCTTCCAGACGGCCGGGGGCCGCGGGCTGCTGCACGACCAGGGCGCGTTGGGCGATCCGGTGAAGCGCCGCGTGCAGTGGCGCCCCGGCGGCGGGACGTGCAGCGTGAAAGTTTCCCACACTTTCAGGTAGGCCCGCGACGGCGGCGATTTCGACTCCTTGAATTCGATCT
>CALLYR010000198.1 GCA_937859005.1 uncultured Paracoccus sp.
CGGGACCACGACCGTCCAGGGCAGGCCGAAGGTTTCGGCCAGCGCCCGGTTGCGGCGGTCCGCCTGCGCGTCGCCCGTCAGCGTCAGATAGGCGCAGTCGATGTAATCGGCGTTCGTCCCGCCCGAATGCAGGTCGATGACCAGACCCGCGCGCGGCATCAGATGGGGGGTGACCAACCCCGCCAGCGCCCGCGTCGGCCCCGCCGCCATCGCCCCCGGAAACGACCGGTTCATGTTGCCCCGGTCCAGCGGCGACACCCGGCGCGCATCCAGCACCGCCGGCATGTTCAGCGCGGGCATCAGGATCAGCCCGCCGGGGACATCCTCGGGCGCCAGCCTCTCGAACAGGCGGCGGGCGATGATCTGGCCTTCGTATTCGTCGCCGTGGTTGCCGCCCGTGACCAGCGCCACCGGACCGCCGCCGCCGCGGATCACGCCCAGCGGGCTGCGGATCGCCGTATAATCCCAGTCGTTGTCGGAATGGTCCAGTTCCACCCAGCCCCAGGACTTGCCCGGCGCGTCGATGTCCAGCGCGCAGGCGACGGTGTCGTAACGGATCATGCCGCGGCTCCCCTGGCGTCTGCCCCGGCCTGCCCGCCAGCAGCCCCCGCGCGCCGCTGTTCCAGCAGCCGGGTCAGCCAGTCGGGGTCCATCTCCGGCACCGAGGACAGCAGCAGTTCGGTATAGGGATGATGGGGCGGCGTGAACATCCTGTCCTTGGGGCCCTGTTCGACGACCTCGCCCTTCTGCATCACCACCACCTCGTCGGCGATGGAGCGCACGGTCGCAAGGTCGTGGGTGATGAACAGATAGCTCAGCCCCTTGTCGCGCTGCAGCCGGTCCAGCAGGCGCAGGATGCCTTCGGCGACAAGCTGGTCCAGCGCGCTCGTCACCTCGTCGCAGATGATGAAGTCGGGGTTGGCAGCCAGCGCGCGGGCGATGCACAGGCGCTGCTTCTGCCCGCCCGAAAGTTCGCCCGGCAGGCGGCCGATGAACTGCGCGGGCTCAAGCTCGATTTCCGCCAGCAGCTCGTGGATGCGCGCCTCCTTCGCCTTGCCGCGCAGGCCGAGGAAGAATTCCAGCGGCCGCCCGATCACGTCGCGGACCCGGTGCCAGGGGTTCAGCGCGGTATCGGCCATCTGGTGGATCATCTGCACCCGCCGTTGCAGGTCGCGCGGCCGCTGGCGGCTGTGCGCGACGAGGGGCTGCCCTTCGAAGACCACCCCCCCGCGCGTCGGCGCAAGCAGCCCCATGATGACGCGCGCCGTGGTCGATTTGCCCGATCCGCTTTCGCCCACCACCGCGACGGTCCGCCCGCGCGGCACGCTGAAGGACACGTCCTTCAGCACCTGCAGCGCGCCATAGCTGGCCGAAACATTCTCGACGCTCAGGATCGGTTTCTCGTCGGGGATGGGGCCGCGGGGGCTGGGGCGGAACTCGCGCACGGCCCACAGCGACCGGGTATAGTCCTCGCGCGGACGCGCGAGCATCTCGCGCGTGGGGGCCTCCTCGACCTCCGATCCCTTCAGCAGCACCTTCACCCGGTCGGCCATCTGCGCGACCACGGCCAGGTCGTGGGTGATATAGATCGCGGCGGTGTCGTGGTCGCGCACCGCGTCGCGGATCGCGGCCAGCACCTCGATCTGGGTGGTCACGTCCAGCGCGGTCGTCGGCTCGTCGAAGATGATGAGATCGGGCCGGCAGGCCATCGCCATTGCGGTCATCGCCCGCTGCAACTGCCCGCCGGACACTTGATGGGGATAGCGGAAGCCGATCTGCCCGGGGTCGGGCAGACGCATCTCGCGGTAAAGCTTCACGGCCTCGTCCTGCGCCTGCGCGCGGGGCATGACGCCATGCTTGACCGGCCCTTCGCAATGCTGGTCGATCAGCCGCCAGGCCGGGTTGAAGGCCGCGGCCGAGGATTGCGCGACATAGGCGATGCGCCGCCCCCGCAGACTGCGCAAGGCGGATTCCGGCGCGCCCACCAGTTCCTGCCCGTCAAAGCGGATCGAGCCGCCCGCGATCCGCAGCCCCGCCTTGACATAGCCCATCGCGGCCAGCCCCAGCGTCGATTTGCCGGCGCCGCTTTCGCCGATCAGGCCCACGATCTCGCCCCGCGCGACGGTCAGGTCGACGCCCTTGACGATCTCGTGCCAGCCGTCGGCGGCGTGCGCCTCGATCCTCAGATCCCGGATGTCCAGCAGCCTGTCCATGATTTCAGTCCCTCAGCCCGCTTGAAACATGCAGCACCCAGTCCACCACCATGTTCACCGCGACCGTCAGGATGGCGATGGCCCCGGCGGGCAGCAGCGGCGCCAGCCCGAAGGTCGCGGCCTGCCAGCTTGAGAAATTGGCGAACGAGATCAGCTTGGCGCTGTCGCGCACCATCGAGCCCCAGTCCGCGGTCGGCGGCTGCAACCCCAGCCCTAGGAAGGACAGCGCCGAGATGAACAGGAAGACGAAGCAGAAGCGCAGCCCGAATTCCGCGATCAGGGGGGCGGCGGCGTTGGGCAGGACCTCGCGCCGGACGATCCAGCCCAGGCCCTCGCCCCGCATCCGGGCGACCTCGATGTAATCCATGGTCAGGATGCCCTGCGCCACCGCCCGCGACAGGCGGAAGACGCGGGTGCTGTCCAGCACGGCGATGACCAGCACCAGCGCGATGACCGAGGTGCCGGTGATGGTCAGGATCAGCAGCGCAAAGATCAGCGACGGAATCGCCATCAGCACATCCACCACGCGCGAGGCGATGGTGTCGAACCAGCCGCCCACGGTCGCCGCCAGCAGCCCGGTCGCCGCGCCCAGCAGGAACGCCAGCACCGTCGTCGCCAACGCGATGCCCACGGTATTGCGCGCCCCATGGATCAGCCGCGACAGCACGTCCCGGCCCAGGGCGTCGGTCCCCAGCCAGTGCGGCGCGGCCCATGGCAGGTATTTCGGCCCGACGATTTCCGATTCGGGAAAGGGCGCGAGCCAGGGCGCGAACAGCGCCGTGACGGCATAGACCGCGATCAGCGCCAGCGCGAGCTTGGCCGAAAGGGGCGCGGTGCGCAGAAGGGTCAGGTGGCGCGGCACGGGCTTACCTCGGATGCAGCAGGCGCGGGTTCGACACGATGCCGATGATGTCCGCGGCCAGGTTCAGCAGGATATAGGTCGCGGCAAAGATCAGGCAGGCCGCCTGAACCACGGTGATGTCGCGCTTGGCCACGCTGTCCACCAGCAACTGGCCAAGGCCGGGATAGACGAACACCACCTCGACCAGCACCACGCCCACGATCAGATAGGCCAGGTTCAGCGCGATCACGGTGACGATGGGGGCGACGGCGTTCGGCAGGGCATGGACGGCGATCACCCGGCGGCGCCGGATTCCCTTCAGATGCGCCATTTCGACATAGGGCAGCGCCAGCAGGTTCACGATCGCCGCCCGCGTCATCCGCATCATGTGCGCCATGACGATCAGCACCATCGTCAGCGCGGGCAGAAAGGTGACATACAGCCGCTGCGCCAGCCCCATGCCGGGCGTGACCGCGGCCAGGCTGGGAAACCATTGCAGATGGACCGCGAAGAGCAGGATCAGGATATAGGCCACGAAATATTCGGGAAACGAGATCACCGCCAGCGTCGAGGACGAGATGAACCGGTCAAGCCACGATCCGCGGTACAGCGCCGCCACGATCCCCAGCCCCACCGCCAGCGGCACCGCGATCAGCGCGGCATAGGCGGCCAGGATGAAGGTGTTGAAGGCGCGGTCGCCCAGCAGCTGCGCAATGGGGCGCTGGTTCGCCATCGACAGGCCCAGATCGCCGGTCAGCGCGCCGCCCAGCCAGTGCAGGTAACGCACCGGCGCCGGATCGTTCAGGCCGAAACGGTCGCGGAACGCCGCCAGCGTCTCGGCCGTCGCGGACTGGCCCAGCACCTCGGTCGCGATGTCGCCGGGCAACAGCTCGATCGCCCAGAAGATGATGGCCGACACGATCAGCAGGGTCAGGACCCCGATTGCCAGCCGCCGCAGGATGAGCTTGGGAAGAGGGGACATTCTGGTCATCATTTGTCTGGACTTTGAATCCGATATGCATAGCTATAATCATGGTGAACCGCCCTGCGTCCAGTCCTGATTTCGGATGGGCCGCACGAAACGGCAGATCCGGCGGCAATCGGCGGCAGGGCGCCGCAAGAGGACAGGACATGGTTGCAACCAGCAGCTATCGCGAGATCAAGGCCAACATCCTGCGCCGCATCACCAGCGGCGAATGGCCTCCCGGCAGCCTGCTGCCGAACGAGATGGCCCTGGCGCAGGAATACGGCTCGGCCCGCGCCACCGTCAGCCGCGCCATGCGCGAGTTGGTCGAGGACGGCATCGTCGAGCGCAAGCGCAAGGCAGGCAGCCGCGTGCGCCCGTCGCCCTTGCGGCAGATGCGGCTGGACATCCCGCTGGTGCGCAGCGAGATTGAGGAGCAGGGCGCGGAATACCGCTATGCGCTGGTGCGTTCGGACATCCTGGCGTCGCCGGACTGGCTGCGGGCGCGGCTGAACCTCGATCCCGGCGTCGAGGTGCGCCACCTGACCTGCGTCCATTTCGCCGACGGCCATCCCTATCAGTTCGAGGACCGCTGGATCAACCTGGAGGCGAATCCGGCCGCCCGCCTTGCCGATTTCCGCACCAGCGGGCCGAACGAATGGCTGGTCGGACAGGTGCCGTTCTCGAATGTCGAGGTCAGCTTCTCGGCCACGGCGGCGGACGGGGAACAGGGGGAGCATCTGGGCTGCGCCAGCGGCGATCCGCTGTTCCTGGTCGAACGTCAGACCAGCTGGCAGGGACAGGCCGTCACCTTCGTGCGACTGGTGTATCGCCGCGGCCACCGGATGACGACGCGATACTGATCCCCTGCCCCATCCGCCGGCCCTGCAAGTTTCTGTCCGGTCCTGCGAACCCCGGCCGGCCTTGGCCTCGCCGCCGGGCTTGCGGCCTTCCAGCCCGCAGCGCCCCGGTCGGGTTGCGGGATGCTTGTGCGGACCGCGCTTCTGTATCGGCAGCGGACGGGTCTTTCCACCGCGGCTGCCTGCCCGGCGGGGGTTTTCAGGTCTTTTCGCGCAGCCGCTTCATTGTCCCGGCATAGGCGGC
>CALLYR010000199.1 GCA_937859005.1 uncultured Paracoccus sp.
CAAGGCGCTGGCCCGCGAAGGGCGGTTCTGCCGCGTCGTCCTGCATGGCGAGGCCATGCATGTCTTCGCCTTCGCCGAAGACGGCGACCAGCCGATGCAGGCGGTTCTGGAATATCCGATCGACAGCATCCGCTTTCCGGAGTGATCGGGCAAGGTGGCTGATCCGGCGGCTCAGCCCCGCGGGTCCAGCAGCCGCGCCAGCACGCTGGCCCGCGTGACCCGGCCGCCGCCCGCCAGGGGCAGGGCCTCGGCTTCGGCCAGGGCCTCCATCACCTGCCGGGCGGGCAGGTCGCGGGGCAGCGGGCCACCCGCCGCCTCGCCCGGTTCGCCCAGATCGGCGGCGGTCAGGACTGTCATCGGATTCATGTGGGCCACGAAATCCTCGACATAGCGGCTGACGGGGTTCTGGATGATCTGCTGCGCGGTGCCGATCTGCACGATCCGCCCGCCCTCCATCAGGACCACGCGGTTGCCCAGCTTGAACGCCTCGTCCAGATCGTGGCTGACGAAGATGATGGTGCGTCGGCGCTGGGCCTGCAGTTCCAGCAGTTCGTCCTGAAGCCGGGCGCGGATCAGCGGGTCCAGCGCGCTGAAGGGTTCGTCCATCAGCAGGATCGGCGCCTCGGTCGCGAATGCGCGGGCAAGGCCCACGCGCTGCTGCATCCCCCCCGACAGGTCGCCCACCTTGCGGTCGGCCCAGTCGGCCAGCCCCACGGTGTCCAGCTGTTCATCCACCCTTGCCCTGCGCTGCGCCTTGGGCAGGCCGGCCAGTTCCAGCCCCAGCCCGACATTTTCCCGCACCGTGCGCCAGGGCAGCAGGCCGAACTGCTGGAACACCATCGCGACATGGCTGAGCCGGATCTTGCGCAGGCAAGCGGGGTCGGCGCGGGTCACGCTGACCATGTGCCCGTCGATGCACAACCGCACCTCGCCCCGCACGACGGGGTTCAGCGCATTGACCGCCCTCAGCAGCGTCGATTTCCCCGATCCCGACAGGCCCATCAGGACGAGGATCTCGCCCTCGGCCACGGTCAGCGAACAGTCGTGGACGCCCAGCACCTGACCCGTCGTTTCGCGGATGGCGCCGCGGTCGTCGCCGCGGTCCATCAGCGGCAGGGCGGCTTCGGGCCGGTCGCCGAAGACGATCGACACCCGGTCGAATTCGACGACGTTCATTTCTTCCGGTCCTCCCGATGCTTCCGGTCTCCCGGATCGCCGATCCGCAGCATCCGGTCGAGGATGATCGCCACGACCACGATGACAAAGCCGGATTCGAACCCCAGCGCGGTATTGACGCTGTTCAAGGCGCGCACGACCGGCACCCCCAGCCCTGATGCCCCGACCAGCGCTGCGATCACCACCATCGACAGCGACAGCATGATGGTCTGGTTCAGCCCCGCCATGATCTGGGGCAGCGCGCTGGGCAGCTCGACCTTCCACAGCAATTGCCGGGGTGTGGCGCCGAAGGCGCGCGCGGCCTCGACGAGCGCCACCGGGGTCGAGGAGATGCCCAGATGCGTCAGCCGGATCGGCGCGGGCAGGACGAAGATGACGGTCGCGATCAGCCCCGGCACCATGCCGATGCCGAAGAACACGATCGCCGGGATCAGATAGACGAAGGTCGGCAGGGTCTGCATCAGGTCCAGCACCGGCTGCATCCAGGCGTAAAGCCGGGGCCGGTGCGCCGCGGCGATGCCCAGCGGCACGCCCAGCGCCATGCAGACGACGCCCGCCGCCAGCACCAGCGTCAGCGACTGCATCGTCTCGTCCCAGTATCCCTGGTTCAGGATGAACAGCAGCCCCGCCGCGACCAGCAGGCAGGTGCCGATGTTGCGCCGCGTGACCCAGGTCAGCGCCACGGCAAGGGCGGTGAAGACCAGCGGATGCGGAAACTCCAGCGCCGTCTCGATCGCCGCGATCAGGTGGTCCAGCGCCACCGCCACGGCGTCGAAGAACGCCGCGGCGTGGGACTTGAGCCAGTCGAACACGATCTTTGCCGTTCTGCCGACCGGCAGCTTGTAGCCGGTCAGCAGGTCGGTCAGCCGCTCCATCACGCGCCCAGCGCGGCGGCCAGCGCGGCAGGGGCGTCGCCCCCGTCGAAGGTGGTCACGCCCTTCAACCAGCCGGCCGCGGCCTCGGGGTGGGCCTTCAGCCACGCCTTCGCGGCGGCGGCCGGTTCCTGCCCGTCGTTCAGGATCGCGCCCATGACCTCGTTTTCCATGGGCAGGGTGAATTCGAGATTCTGCAGGAACTTGCCGACATTGGGACATTCCGCGACGTAACCCGCGCGGGTGTTGGTGCGCACCTCGGCCCCGCCGAGGTTCGGGCCGAAGATTTCATCCCCGCCGGTCAGATAGGTCATCTGGAACTGCGCGTTCATCGGATGCGGCTCCCACCCCAGGAAGACGACCGGCTTGCCCGATCCGTCGGCGCGGGCGACCTGCGCCAACATCCCCTGTTCCGAGGATTCGACGATTTCCCAGGTGCCCAGCCCGAACTTGTCCTGCGCCACCATGTCCAGCAGCAGGCGGTTGCCGTCGTTGCCCGGCTCGATGGCATAGATCTTGCCGTCCAGCGCGTCCTTTTGCCCGGCGATCCTGCCGAAATCGGTGATGCCCAGGTCGGCGCCCGCCTTGTTCGTGGCCAGCGTGTATTTCGCGCCGGTCAGGTTGGTGCGCACGGTGTCCACGGTCCCGGCATCGGCATAGGGCTTGATGTCGGCCTCCATCGTGGGCATCCAGTTGCCCAGGAACACGTCGATGTCGTCGGTGGACAGCGCCGAATAGGTCACGGGCACCGACAGGATGTTGATCTCGGTCTCATAGCCCAGCGCCTGCAGCACCGTGGTCGTCAGCGCCGTGGTGGCGGTGATGTCCGACCAGCCCACGTCCGAAAAGCGCACCGATCTGCAGGTCTCGGGCTCGGCCGCGAGGGAGGGGGAGGCCAGTGCGGCCGTCAGCGCCAGCGCGGCAAGGCTGCGGCGAAGTGTCATCTTTGTTTCTCCCTCGGTTCTTGATTGACGAGTCAATAAACGATGGGCTAGGCGGGTTTGGCAACAATTTTCTCGCCGGGAACACCCATGCCCAAGCTCGGGGCCGAGCCTATCCGAAAGGCGGCGCTGATCAACGCCGCAATCGCCGCAGTCGGGCGCGCGGGCTCGCTTGACGTGACGGTGGCGCAGATCGCGCGCGATGCCGGCATGTCGTCGGCGCTGGCGCATCATTACTTCGGGTCCAAGGACCGCATCTTCCTGGCGGCCATGCGCCACATCCTGACGCAATACGGTGCAGGCATCCGTGCGGCGCTGGTAGGCGTCGCGGACCCCCGCGCGCGGCTGGATGCCATCGTGCAGGGCAGCTTTTCCGGCGGGAACTTCGACCGCGACACGATCGCGGCCTGGCTGAATTTCTATGTGCTGACGCTGACCGACCCGCAGGCGGCGCGGCTGCTGGCGGTCTATCACCGGCGGCTGCGGTCGAACCTGGTCCATGCGCTGCGGCCCCTGGCGGGCACGCGTGCGGGCGGGGTTGCGGACACGCTGGGGGCGCTGATCGACGGGGTTTACCTGCGCGCGGTGCTGGATCGGCAGGCCCCCGACCCCGCCGAGGCCAAGGCGCTGGTCGTGCGATATCTTGACGAGGTGCTGTGATGAAGGCGCAACCCCAGGGGTCGAACTGGATCGGCGGAACATTCGTCGAAGGGCAGGGCGAGGCGCTGCCCGTACGGTACCCCTATACCGGCGAAATCATTGCCGATCTGCGTGAGGCCACGCCCGCGCAGGTGGCCCAAGCCTGCGCGGCGGCGGCTGCCGCCCAGCCCGCATGGGCCGCCCTGCGCCCCGTCGAACGCGCCCGCGTGCTGTCCCGCGCAGCCGCCCTCATCCGCGAGCGGGCCGAGGAACTGGCGCGGCTGGAGACGCTGGATACCGGCAAGCCCATCCAGGAAACCCGCGTGGCCGACTGGCCCTCGGGCGCGGATGCGCTGGAATGGTTCGCGGGGCTTGGCCCCACGCTCACCGGGCAGATGATCCCCCTGGGCACCGACTGGGCCTATACCCGGCGCGAGGCGCTGGGCGTGGTCGCGGGCATCGGCGCCTGGAACTATCCCAGCCAGATCGCCTGCTGGAAGGCCGCGCCCGCCCTCATCATGGGCAATGCGGTGGTCTTCAAGCCCAGCGAGGAAACGCCCCTCGGCGCCCTGAAGCTGGCCGAGATCCTGGCCGAGGCCGGGCTGCCCGCAGGGCTGTTCAACGTGGTGCAGGGGCGGGCCGCGGTGGGGCAGACGCTGGTCACGGACCCGAACGTGGCCAAGGTGTCGCTGACCGGATCGGTCGCGACGGGCCGGCGCGTCTATGCCGCCGCGGCGGAAGGGATGCGCCATGTCACGATGGAACTGGGCGGCAAGTCGCCTCTGCTGGTCTTCGACGACGCGTCCGTCCCCGATGCCGTGGGCGCGGCGATGCTGGGCAATTTCTATTCGACCGGGCAGGTCTGTTCCAACGGCACCCGCGTCTTCGTCCAGCGCGGGATTCTGGATGCCTTCCTGTCGGAACTGACGCGGCGGGCCGCGGCGATCCGCAGGGGCGACCCGCTGGACGAGGCGACCCAGCTTGGCCCCGTCGTCAGTCCGGAACAGGCCGAATCCATCCGCGCCGCCATTGCCGCAGGGGTGGACGCGGGCGCGCGGCTGGTCTGCGGCGGCGCGGGCGAGGGGGCGTTCATCCCCCCCACCGTGTTCGTCGGCTCGGACGCCATGTCCATCGCCACCGATGAAATCTTCGGCCCCGTGATGACGGTCCTTGCCTTCGACACCGAGGACGAAGCCGTCGCCCGCGCCAATGCCACGCCCTATGGCCTTGCCGCCGGAGTGTTCACCCGCGACCTTTCCCGCGGCCACCGGGTCGCGGCGGCGTTGCAGGCGGGGATCTGCTGGATCAATGCCTATAACCTGACCCCGGTCGAAGCGCCCTTCGGCGGCGTGAAACTCTCGGGCGTGGGGCGCGAGAACGGAAGCGCCGCGATCGAGCATTATTCGCAACTGAAAACCGTCTATGTCGGGATGGGAGCGGTCGATGCGCCCTATTGATCGCCTTCGGGGGGCGCGGCCATGACGGCGGATTACGTCATCG
>CALLYR010000200.1 GCA_937859005.1 uncultured Paracoccus sp.
CCTGCCTCGGCCTGCGTAGGGTGCGTGCTCTGCACGCACCATTCTGGCGCAAGGGCGCGCGCGGAAACCCCACATCCCTCGCAAGCCGCCCCCTTCTTCCACATGCGCGACGTGACGGGCGTCTCCCGCTGTGCCGGGACTATGGGAGGCCTCGCCTGCGACCATCCGATCCGGCATCACCCGGCGGCGCTGATCCGCGCCTCGCCCGCGGTCAGCGGCCCCTGCATGCGGTCAAAGCGCAGATACGCAATGGCGCGGCCGTCCGATTGTGTGAACAGCGTTCCGGCTTCGCGTCCGTCCTCCAGCAGGATCGGGGTTCCCACGGGGGCGTCGCCGTCGATCGCGACCGTCACCAGCCCCTTGCGCAGGTCCGTCTTGTGCTTCATCCGCGCGGTGACTTCCTGCCCGACATAGCAGCCCTTGCGGAAATCGACGCCGTGCAGGCGCTCGAACCCGGCCTCCAGGATGAAGGTCTCGTTCGGGATCAGTTCCACCAGCGATTCCGGGATGGTGTGCGCCACGCGGATGGCGTCCCAGTCGGTGCCGTCGTCGCCCGACCCGCCGTAAAGCCGCCAGCCCAGCGCCGGATGGCGCGGGTCCGCGATGGCGCCCGCAGGCGCCGGCCCGGTGCCGCGCGCCACCTCCATGTCGGCCGGCGCGATCTGCACGTCCGAGCGCAGTTTATACATCGACAGCCGCCGCAGCAGGTCGTCCGCCAGCCCCTCGTCCACGTCGATCAGCAGCGCGTCGCCGTCCGGCACGATCAGGAAATCGGCCATGTATTTCCCCTGCGGCGTCAGCAGCGCCGTCCAGACCGGCGCGCGGGCGACATCGTTCGTGACCAGCCCCTGCAGAAAGGAAACCCGGTCCGCTCCGGTCACGCGCAGGATCTTTCGCATCAATGCCCCCCGAATTGCAGCCTGACCAGCGCCGCATAGGCGCCGTTCCGTTCCATCAACTGGTCATGGGTGCCCTGTTCGACAACCCGGCCCGCCTCCATCACCACGATCCGGTCGGCGTTGCGGATGGTGGACAGCCGGTGCGCGATGACCAGCGTCGTGCGCCCGGCGGTCAGCCCCTCCAGCGCCTGCTGGACCAGCCGTTCGGAATTGGCGTCCAGGGCGCTGGTCGCCTCGTCCAGCAGCAGGATCGGCGCATCGCGCAGGATGGCGCGGGCGATGGCGATGCGCTGGCGCTGGCCGCCCGACAGGGCCGATCCGCGCGGCCCCGCGCGCGTGTCCAGCCCTGCGGGCAGGCGGTCGGTGAAATCGGCGACATGGGCGGCCTCCACCGCGCGGCGCAGGCGGTCTTCCTCTACCTTCCGGCCCAGGACGATGTTCTCGCGCAGCGTCTCGTCGAACAGGGCCGAATCCTGGCTGACGGTGGAAAACTGGTCGCGCAGCGTGCCCAGGTCGAACGCGGCCACCGGGACGCCGCCCAGCGTGACCGCGCCCGCGTCGGGATCGACCATCCGGGTCAGCAGGTTGAAGACCGTGGACTTGCCCGCGCCCGACGGCCCGACCAGCGCGGTGGTCTGGCCCGCCTCGGCCGTGAAGGTCAGGCCGTTCAGCACCGGATGGCTGCCATAGGACAGCCGGACATCGTCCAGCCGCAGCGTGGTGTCGGGCGGGGGTGCGGTGCGCGGCCCCGAAACGATCGTGGGCCGTGCATCGAGGACCGCATAGATCCGCTCGACCGAGGTGGCGGCCGTCTGCCAGCCCCCTGCCAGCCCCCCCAGCCTGCGCAGCGGCTGGAAGGCCAGCGACAGTGCGGTGAAGAAGGACATGAAGTCGCCGACGGTGCGTTCCCCGCGCATCACCTGCGCGCCGCCCAGCGCGAGCACGCCTACGAAGCCAAGCCCCGTCACGATGTCGATCAGCGCGGGGATCAGCGCCTTCGTCGCGCTCATCTTCGTTTCGGCCCGGCGCATTCCGGCGATGATGCGGGCGAAGCGGGCGGTCTGGTAATCCTCCATCCGGTTCAGGCGGACGGCCTGGATGCCGTGCAGCACCTCGTCCAGCCGCGTCGCGCGCGCGCTGGCGTCGGTGCGCAACTGGCGCGTCTTGCGGCGGATATAGCGCTGGACGAAGGCCGTGGGCAGGATCAGCAGCGGCGCCCCCACCACTGCGGCCAGCGTCCACCACGGATCGGTCGCGATGGCCACCCCGAACAGCGCCACCAGCGAGATCGCGTCGCGTCCCGCCCCGGTGATGAAGGTCGTCCAGATCCCCTGCACCGCCAGCGTGTCGCCCTGCACCCGCTCGATCAGGGCGCCGGGCGGGTTGTTCTGGAAGAACGGGCCGTCCAGCGTCAGCATGTGGCGCAGCATGTCGGTCTGCATCCGGGTCGCGACCCCCTGCTGGACCGAGGTCAGGATCGCGCGGGTGGTGATATAGGTCAGAGCCCGGATGACGAACAGCGCAAGGATCACGCCGCCGACCCACCAGATCGCGCCCGCGTCGCCGCCCACGAACACCCGGTCGAACAGCGGCTTCAGCATCCAGCTGAGGATGGCGAGCGTCGAACCCTCGATCACCATCAGCACGGTCGCGACTCCCATGCGCGGCCAATAGGGGCGCAGATAGTCGCGCCACAGGCGGCCGGCGAGGCCGCGCGGTCGGTCGGCGCGTGTCGTCGGCATCCGTTTCCCCTGCGGTTCGGACCGGGATAGCGCGGGGTGCGGCGGGGGGAAAGGGGGCGCGGCCCAAGCCCTCCGCAGGAAAGCCGGCGGCGTCGAGGGCAGATTGCATTCGCCCCCCGCCGACGATCATGCCACCGGCCGGCGGGGCAAGGTCCGGCCTGCAGGCGGGGTTGCCAGAGGCGGGGCCCGCGCGCCCGACCATCCCGCCCCGTCCGCCCTGCGCGCGGGCAGTTTCCCGATCTGCGTCCGCACGGGCCGGATGCAGATGTCCGGCCTGCGTCCGGGGCCTTTCCCGCGGCGGGGCTGGACGGGCAGGGCGCAGGGGCCTAGGCAAATCGCATCCCTTCCCTGCGGAGTCCGACCATGAGCTTTGCCGCCGGCCGTCCCGTTCTGGCCATTCCCGGCCCCTCGCCCGTGCCCGACCGGGTGCTGCGCGCGATGCACCGCGCCTCGCCCGACATCTATGCGGGGGAACTGGTCGATCTGAACCGGGCGCTGATGGCGGATCTGAAGCGGCTGGCGGGCACGCGGCAGAACCTCGCCCCCTATATCGGCAACGGCCATGCGGGATGGGAGGCCGCCAACATCAACCTGTTCGCGCCGGGCGACCGGGCGCTGGTGCTGGCGTCGGGCCATTTCGGGCGAAGCTGGGCCGCCAATGCGCAGGCGATCGGGGTCGAGGTCGAGGTGATGGACTTCGGCAACCGCACCGCCCCCGACCCGCAGCGGCTGGCCGACCGGCTGGCGCAGGACCGGGCGGGCAAGATCCGCGCCGTGCTGGTCTGCCAGGTGGACACCGCGAGTTCCGTGCGCGCCGACATCCCCGCGATCCGCGCGGCGATGGGGGACCACCCGGCGGCGCTGGCGGTGGATGCCATCGCCTCGCTGGGCTGCGAGCCGATGATGATGGACGACTGGGGCGTCGATGTGCTGGTCGCGGCCAGCCAGAAGGGGCTGATGGTGCCGCCGGGGCTGTGCTTCGTGTGGTTTTCCGGCCGGGTAAAGGCGGGCCGGGGCCGCGCCACCCCCTATTGGGACTGGACTGCGCGCGCGGATGCGGCGGAACTGTGGCAGTTCTGGGGCGGCACGCCGCCGGTCCAGCACATCTATGGCATGGCCGAGGCGCTGGCGATGCTCTTGGACGAGGAAACCCTGCCCGCCGCCTGGGCGCGGCACGAGGGGCTGGCCGCCGCCGTCTGGGCGGCGCTGGACGCCTGGGGCGCGGGCAATCCGGCGATCGGCCCGCGGGTGCCCGATCCCGCGGCGCGGGCGTGGTCGGTGACGGCGGCGACCCTGCCGGGGGCGTCGGCGCTGCGCGACTGGACGCGGGACAAGGCCGGGCTGACGCTGGGCGTGGGGCTGGGGGCCGAGCAGCCGGAAAACGCCTTTCGCATCGCCCACATGGGCCATGCCAGCGCCCATATGGTGCTGGGCGCGCTGGCGGTGATCGAGGCGGGGATGGCCGCGCTGCAGATCCCGCACGGGACGGGCGCCGTTGCTGCGGGGGCGGCCGAAATCGCGCGCCGCGCCTGAGGCCGGGGCAATTCGCGGGCCTGCCCGCGGGCAGGGCGGCCGGACGGCGTCCGGCACCTTGTCCGGGCCGCGCCCGGTCCCGGCGCTCACTTGCGCTGGATCGCCCGGAATGCCGCTGACGCGGCCCAGCCCGCCGCCATGGCGATGGCCAGCGACATCAGCCCGTACCAGAACGGTCGGAACAGCGCGAGATGATAGAGCCAGCGTTCCAGCCCGACCTTGCGCACCTCGATAGGGGCGCGATGGACATCAATGACCCTGCCGTCGCGCAACAGGAAGATTCGGGTCTTGTATTCCCCCTCGATCAGATTCGACGGCAGCCGCACATCGGCGCGGAACAGCGTCTGATCGACGATCCTGACACTGCCCTGATCGATGCGATAGCGGTCCGATTCGGTGCGCAGCCGCAAAAGCGCGGCGGTAAAGTCGGTGGCGTCGGGAATATCCACCGGCCCGGCAAAGGCGCGCATCGCCAGCGACGGCGAGATGCGGAAACGCACGTCCTCGTCCCGGTCCAGCATCAGGTCCAGCCGCCCGCTGGTCGCCACGACATAGAAATCGGGCGCAGCGCCGATCTGCAGCGAATCGGTGTTGACCCAGATCCCGCCCACCCGTTCCTTGCGCCGGACGGTCACGGACTGGGAGGGGCCTTCGACGGTGACGATCACCCCCAGATCGGGGCCGGCCGGGGCGGGCGCGTTGCGCTTGATCGCGCCATAGATCAGGATCTCGGACCCGGTGAAGCTGGTGGTGATGGACACCGCATCCTGCGACAGCCCGGCCACGAGCTGCTCGGCGGGCTCTTCGGCCGGGTCGGGGGTCGGGGCTTCGGTCGGGACGGCCGTGGCGCGTTCGGGCGGGGCCTGCGCCAGCAGGGGGGCCGCCCCCGCCGCAAGCGCCAGCAGCAGGGCCAGCCGCCGGACCTTGCGGCCCGCGGCACCTGACAGGGACGC
>CALLYR010000201.1 GCA_937859005.1 uncultured Paracoccus sp.
ATCTGTATGAAGCCAACGCGCCCCACATCTTTGCCTTGCTGGCGCGCGAGGCCGGCAAGACCTGGGCCGACGCCGTGAACGAGTTGCGCGAGGCGGTGGACTTCCTGCGCTACTACGCCGCGCAGGCCCCTGCCCTGCGTCATCCGGGACGCGGCATCTTCGCCGCGATCAGCCCGTGGAACTTTCCGCTGGCGATCTTCACCGGCCAGATCGCGGGTGCGCTGGCGGCGGGCAACGCCGTCGTGGCCAAGCCCGCCGAGCAGACGCCGCTGATCGCATCCCTTGCCGTGCAACTGATGCACCGCGCGGGCGTGCCGGTCGCGGCGCTGCAACTGCTGCCGGGCGACGGGGCGACGGTGGGGGCGGCGCTGACCTCGGACCCGCGCGTGTCGGGCGTCGTCTTCACCGGCGGCACCGACACCGCGCAGGCGATCCGCCGCGCGATGGCCCCGAATCGGCCGCTGACCGCGGCGCTGATCGCGGAAACCGGGGGGCTGAACGCGATGATCGTCGATTCCACTGCCCTGCCGGAACAGGCGGTGCGCGACATCCTCGCCAGCGGCTTCCAGTCGGCGGGCCAGCGCTGTTCTGCGCTGCGCTGCCTTTATCTGCAACAGGACATCGCCGGGCCCGTGCTGCACATGCTGACCGGCGCCATGCGCGAACTGACCGTGGGCGATCCGGCGCTGATTTCCACCGACGTGGGTCCGGTGATCGACGCGGACGCCGTGGCGGGCATCCGCGCCCATATCGACAAGGCCCGCGCCGAAGGCCGCGTCATCGCCGAGATGCCGGTTTCCGATCCCGCGCGCTTCGTCGGGCCCACCCTGATCCGGGTCGAGTCGATCCGCGAGATGGAGCGGGAGATCTTCGGTCCCGTGATCCATGTCGCGACCTTCCCGGCAGACGGCCTCAACCGGGTCGTCAATGACATCAACGCCACCGGATACGGCCTGACCTTCGGGATGCACAGCCGGATCGAGTCGCGGGTGGACCGCATCGCGGCCTCGGTCCATGCCGGCAACTGCTATGTCAACCGCAACCAGATCGGCGCGGTGGTGGGCAGCCAGCCGTTCGGCGGCGAAGGGCTGTCGGGCACCGGCCCCAAGGCGGGCGGCCCCGCCTATCTCGCGCGCTTCACCGACGCGCCCGCGGGCGTCGCGGGCGAGCCGCAGCCGCCCGCGACCGACGCTGCCGCGATCCAGTCGCTGATCGACCGCACCCGCACGGGCCGTCCCATTGCGGGGACCGAAGCGCTGCCCGGCCCCACGGGCGAATCGAACCGGCTGTCGATCCTGCCGCGCGATCCGGTGCTGTGCCTCGGCCCCGGCTATGACGTGGCCAAGGCGCAGGCGGCGGAACTCGCGCGTCTGGGCGGGGCCGGCATCGCGCTGGACCGCCTGCCCGAACCGGCAATGCTGACCGGACTGCGCGGCTTTTCGGGGGCCGTCTGGTGGGGCGACGAGGATCGCGGACGCGCCTATGCCCGCGCGCTGGCGGCGCGCCCCGGCCCGATCCTGCCGCTGATCGGGGGGATCGACGCGGGCCACGCCGTCACCGAACGGCACCTGTGCATCGACACCACCGCATCCGGGGGCAACGCCGCCCTGCTGTCGGGCGAGGCGCTGGGGGCGGCCTCGCTGCGCTGACGCCTTCGGACCGGGCATGCCCGCCGAACCTCTGGCCCCGCCCGGACAGGT
>CALLYR010000202.1 GCA_937859005.1 uncultured Paracoccus sp.
TCCGGCGAAGAAGAATCCGGCCGCCGGAACCGGCCCGGACCGCCACGGCCTGCGGATCGCCGGACAGGGCGCGCAAAGACCGGGGACCGGACCGCCGCATCGCGCAGGGTGTCCGCGTGCCGGTTCCGCCGGTCCCCGTTCCGGGCACCCGGCAACCGTCATGCCGTGGCGGTCCGGGCCGCTCTCAGGCGCGATCGCCCACGCGGATGACCTCCCACGTCAGGTCGTGCCCGGTCGCCGCTCGCACGCGGGCGCGGACCAGATCGCCCAGGTCCTCAAGCTCGGCCGCGGTGGCGGCACCGGTGTTGATGAGGAAATTGGGATGCTTCCCGCTCATCTGCGCGCCGCCCAGGGTATGCCCGCGCAGGCCCGCATCCTCGATCAGCTTCCACGCCTTCAACTCGTGCGTGTCGTCGGCGCGGCCGGTGGAACTGAACCCCGCCGGGTTGCGGAAGGTCGATCCCGCGCTGCGCTCGCGCGTGGGCTGGGTCGCATCGCGGCTGGCCAGCTGCTGCTCCATCTTCGCGGCCAGCGCCGCCGGGTCGCCACGATCCGCACGAAAGGTCGCGCGCGTCACCACCCAGTCGGCGGGCAGGGTGCTGGCACGATAGGAAAACCCCAGATCGTCGCGGCCCAGCATCCGCACCACCCCGTCGCGGCCCACCGCTTCGGCGCTGACCAGATGATCGGCGACATAGCTGCCGTAACAGCCCGCGTTCATCCGCACCGCCCCCCCGATGCTGCCGGGGATGGTGCGCAGGAAGGTCAGGTCCAGCCCCGCCTCGGCGGCGCGGCGCGCGACATGCGCATCCAGCGCCGCAGCCCCTGCGGTCACGGTGTCGATGTCGATGTCGATGCCGTTGAAGCCGCGGCCCAGCCGAACCACCACACCGCGGATGCCGCCGTCGCGCACGATCAGGTTCGACCCCACCCCCATCGGAAAGACCGGCATGGCGGGGTCCAGACCGCGCAGGAAATCCGACAGGTCGCCGCGGTCGGCCGGCTGGAACAGCCAGTCCGCCGGCCCGCCCACCCGCAGCCAGGTCAGGTCGGCCAAGGGACGGTTTTCCGTCAGCGCGCCGCGGATGTTCGGCAAGGGGATCATGGGCGTCTCCGTGGTTCGGACCGTGGCCTAGGCCAGCGGCGCGGCTGCGGCAAGGCGGTTGCAATGGCGCTGCCCCGGCGTCAACATCCCGCCGCTGCCGGGACGCCCGGCCCACAAGAACGACCGGGGAGGTCACCCATGTCCATCCGTCTTGTCCCGCTGGCCGCGTTGGTGCTGGCCGCAAGCCCCGCGCTGGCCGACGATTCCGCCACCTGCGCCACCGTCCGCCTGTCCGATCCGGGCTGGACCGACATCACCGCCACCAACGGCGTGGCCTCCGTGATGCTGGAGGCGCTGGGATACACCCCCGACGTGCAGACCCTGTCCGTGCCCATCGGATACGAGGCGCTGAAGGGCGGCAAGATCGACGCCTTCCTGGGCAACTGGATGCCCGCGCAACAGAAGTTCCGCGACGATCTGGAGGCCTCCGGCCAGACGGTCGAGCTGGTGCAGAACCTGACGGGCGCGAAATTCACGCTGGGCGTCAACAAGGCGGGCGCCGATCTGGGCATCAAGGACTTTGCCGATCTGGACGCGCAGCGGGACGCATTCGACGGCAAGATCTATGGGATCGAGCCGGGCGCGCCCGCCAACCAGTCCATCGCCGGGATGATCGCCGCCGACAAGTTCGGTCTGGGCGACTGGGAACTGGTCGAATCGGGCGAACAGGCGATGCTGGCGCAGGTCATGCGCAACGACCAGGCGGGCACGCCGACGGTGTTTCTGGCCTGGGCGCCGCATCCGATGAACATCGCCCATCAGATCACCTATCTGTCCGGCGGGGACGCGGAATTCGGCCCCGATTTCGGCGGCGCCACCATCCATACGCTGGCGCGCAAGGATTGGGTCGCTGCCTGCCCCAATGCGGCCAGGCTGCTGACCAACCTGACCTTCACCGTGGACATGGAAAACGCGCTGATGGGGTCGATCCTCGACGAAGGCCGCACCGGACCCGAGGCCGCCCGCCAGTGGCTGCGCGAGAACCCCGACGCGGTCGCCGCCTGGACCCAAGGCGTGACCACGCTGGACGGCCAGCCGGGCGCGGATGCGGCCAGGACGGCGCTGCTGAAATGACGACCCCGGCCCGTCGCCCGAACATCCTGATCCTGATGGCCGACCAGCTGTCGGGGGTGCTGTTCCTCGACGGGCCGGCGCCGTTCCTGCACACGCCCAACCTGCGCGCGCTGGCCGAAAGGTCCGCGCGCTTTGCCAACTGCTATACCGCCAGCCCGCTGTGTGCGCCCGCGCGGGCGTCCTTCATGTCGGGCCAGTTGCCGCGGCGCACGCGGGTCTATGACAATGCGGCGGAATTCGCCTCCGACATCCCGACCTATGCCCATCACCTGCGCCGCGCGGGTTACGCCACCTGCCTGTCAGGCAAGATGCATTTCGTCGGCCCCGACCAGATGCACGGGTTCGAGGAACGGCTGACCACCGACATCTATCCCGCCGACTTCGGCTGGACCCCCGATTACCGCAAACCGGGCGAGCGCATCGACTGGTGGTATCACAACATGGGGTCGATCACCGGCGCGGGCATGGCGGAAATCACCAACCAGTATGAATACGACGACGAAGTCGCCTATCACGCCTGCCGCAAGCTTTACGACCTGTCGCGGGGCGCGGACGACCGGCCGTGGTGCCTGACCGTCAGCTTCACCCATCCGCACGACCCCTTCGTGGCGCGCAGGCGTTACTGGGATCTGTACGAGGGCGCCCCGGAACTCGCGCCGCCCGATCCGATCCCCCATGCGGCGCAGGACCCCCATTCACAGCGGATCATGGATGCCTGCGACTGGCGCAGCTTCGACATCACTCCCGATCACATCCGCCGCGCGCGCCAAGGCTATTTCGCCAACATCAGCTATATCGACGACAAGCTGGGCGAGATCATGGGCGTCCTGCGCGACACCCGGCAGGAGGCGATCGTCGTCGTCCTGTCCGACCACGGCGAAATGCTGGGCGAGCGGGGATTGTGGTTCAAGATGAACTTCTTCGACCCCTCGGCCCGCGTTCCGCTGATGATCGCGGCGCCGGGGCTGGCGGCGGGCCGGGTGGACACGCCGGTGTCCACCATCGACCTGTTGCCGACGCTGTGCGATCTGGTCGGGCTGTCCATGGCCGAGGTGATGCCCTGGACCGACGGCGAATCGCTGGTGCCCGTCGCCGCGGGCGGGCCGCGGTCGCCCGTCGCGATGGAATACGCGGCCGAGGGCAGCGTGACGCCTCTGGTCGCGATCCGGGACGGGCGCTGGAAATACACCCGCTGCCTTGCCGATCCCGAACAGTTGTTCGACCTGAGCGCCGACCCGGACGA
>CALLYR010000203.1 GCA_937859005.1 uncultured Paracoccus sp.
CGTCGCGCGCATCGGGCAGCGCCCGGTGCATGATCGTGGACAGCGCATAGGTCAGGTAACGTTCGCCGATGGCGCGGCTCAGCGGTTCGGAAACTGTCGCGGGCTGCGGCCGGTCGGGATCGGGGACAACGGGTTTTTTCATGTCGCGTGACTTATGCCTGCGGCGGGCGGTGGTCCAGTCCCGGCTGCGGCACATCGGCAACAGCGCGTGGCGGAACGCAGATTTTACCGGCCCTCGGGGGAACGGCGCAGACCGGCGGGCGTTTCCTTGCCAAGGGCCGGTTCGACCGGCAGTCCGCATATTATGAGCAAGGAATCGGCCTTCGGGCCGGCAGAAGCCATGTTCCGCATGATCTTCATCACCCTGGTGGCGCTGTTCGGGGTGCTGGCCGCGTTCGGGATCGACCAGCCCCGCCAGCCGCAGGCGCAATTTCCCCTGCCCGCCCCTGAAGGGACGGGAATGATGGCATCCGTTACCGGGATGCCTCTGACGCGCGCCCCACGGCATCCGGCCGCGACCGCCGTGCCGCCGTCCGGCACGGCGCTGTTCGTGGGTCCCCGGCCCGCCATCCTGCGCATCACCCCGCAGACCGGGGCCGAGGTTCTGCACATGCTGACCTTCGGCGCGCAGGTGCGCTCGCTGGGCGAATTGCGCGATGGTTTCCTGAAGGTTCAGGACGCGCAGGGCGCCACGGGATTCGTCCCCGTCCATCTGGTATCCGCCAAGCAGCCGATCTGACCCGTGCGGACCGTCCTGATCACCGGCTGCTCGTCCGGCATCGGGCTGGATGCCGCCCTCCATATGCAGGCCCGCGGCTGGAAGGTCATCGCCACCTGCCGCGCCCCTGCCGACATCGCCGCGCGTCAGGCAGAGGGGATGATCTGCCTGCCGCTCGAACTCGCGGACCCGGACAGCACCGCCCGCTGCGCCGAGGCGGCCTTGACGCATGGCCCGATCGACGCCCTGGTCAACAACGCGGCCTTCGCCCTGCCCGGCGCGGTCGAGGATCTGCCGCGCGAGGGACTGCGCGCGATCTTCGAGGCGAATCTGTTCGGCACCCACGACCTGACCCGCCGCCTGATCCCCCATTTCCGCACCCGCGGCGCAGGCCGCATCGTCAATATCAGTTCGATCCTGGGGCTGGTGGGCGTGCCTTGGCGCGGGGCCTATGTGGCGACGAAATTCGCGCTGGAGGGCCTGACCGACGTGCTGCGGATCGAGATGGCCGACACCCCCGTCAAGGTCGTGCTGATCGAACCGGGGCCGATCACCAGCCGCATCCGCGCCAATTCCATCCCGCATTTCAAACGCTGGATCGACTGGCAGTCCAGCGCCCGCGCCGAACAGTATCGCGCCAGCCTGCTGCGCCGGCTTTACGAACCCTCGGGCCCCGACCGGTTCGAACTGTTGCCTGCGGCGGTCAGCGAAAAACTGGTGCATGCGCTGGAAAGCCCCAATCCGCGCGTCCGCTATGCGGTGACGCAGCCGACGCGCATGGTCGCCGTGGGCCGCCGCCTGCTTCCGACGCGCGCACTGGACTGGTTCGCCCGCCGCAGCTAGGGTCGCGCCCGGCGAAAGGCGGTGGCCCATGCAAGACAAGCCCCTGTTCATCCTGTCGGCCCTGGCCGTGCTGGCGGTCGCGGTGATCCTGGTGACGGGCATCGGCGGCTTTGCCCGCGGGGGCGATTTCAACCGCCGCCACAGCAACCGGCTGATGCGCTGGCGCCTCATCGCACAGGCCATCGCCGTCGCCCTGATCCTGGCCTATGTCGCGCTGCGGGGGAACTGATGGTCGTCCTGAACAAGATCTATACCCGCACCGGCGATGGCGGCGACACCGCCCTGTCCGACGGCACCCGCGTGGCCAAGCACGATCCGCGGGTCGAGGCTTACGGCACCGTCGATGAACTGAACGCCACGCTGGGCCTGTGCCGGCTGCACGCGGCGGGGGACCTGGCCGTGCGGATCGCCGTGATCCAGAACGACCTGTTCGACCTGGGCGCCGATCTGTCGCGGCCGAACATGGCGGCCGACGCAGACGCCCCTTACCCGGTGCTGCGGATCGTCCAGTCGCAGGTGGACCGGCTGGAATCGGAAATCGACGCGATGAACGCGGCACTGTCGGCGCTGCGCAGCTTCATCCTGCCCGGCGGCTCGACGCTCGCGGCGCATCTGCATCTGGCGCGCACGGTGGCGCGGCGGGCGGAACGCCGGGCGACGGAGCTCGCCACGCAGGGCGACGCGAATCCGGCGGCGATCCGGTACCTGAACCGCCTGTCGGACTGGCTGTTCGTCGCGGGGCGCGTGGCCAACGGCAACGGCGCGGGCGACATCCTGTGGGTGCCGGGGGCCTCGCGCTGAAATGCGGCACGTTCCATGGCGGATTTGTCGCAATTGGGCCTGTCCAAGCACGATCCGGCCCGTTATCTGATCCGGCGAATGGTGACGCAGAAAGGGAGAGAGGCCGATGAAGGTTCTCGTGCCGGTCAAGCGTGTGATTGACTACAACGTGAAGGCCCGGGTGAAGTCGGACGGATCGGGGGTCGATCTGGCGAATGTGAAGATGTCGATGAACCCCTTTGACGAGATCGCGGTCGAGGAGGCGATCCGTCTGAAGGAGAAGGGCGCGGCGTCCGAGATCGTCGTGGTCTCCATCGGGGTGAAGCAGGCGGCCGAGACGATCCGCACGGCGCTGGCGATGGGGGCGGACCGCGGCATTCTCGTGGTGGCGGCCGACGACGTGCATCAGGACATCGAGCCGCTGGCGGTCGCGAAGATCCTGAAGGCAGTCGTGGACCAGGAACAGCCGGGGCTGGTGATCGCGGGCAAGCAGGCGATCGACAACGACATGAACGCGACGGGCCAGATGCTGGCGGCGCTGCTCGGCTGGGGCCAGGCGGCCTTCGCCTCCGAGATCGCGATCGAGG
>CALLYR010000204.1 GCA_937859005.1 uncultured Paracoccus sp.
TATGACGCCGCCCGGCAGGCGATGCCCGAGGGGCTGGACGAGCTGATTTTCCTGAACGAGCGCGGCGAGGTCTGCGACGGCACCATCACCACGCTGTTCTTCGACCGGGGCGCGGGGATGCGCACGCCGCCTCGCGCCTCGGGCCTGCTGCCGGGGGTGCTGCGGGCGGAACTGCTGGCGCAGGGCGCCTGCCGCGAGGAGGTGCTGATGGCCCATGACCTGCCGCGGGTGCGGCTGTGGGTCGGCAACGCGGTCCGGGGCCTCGATGCCGCCGTCTGGCAGGGGGGCGTGCCGTAAGGCGCGCCGCTCAGCGCGGCCATGTCACCGCCAGCACCGCCAGCCACATCAGCCGCACGATCCAGCGCAGGTCCCGCCCGGCAGCCTGCGCCGTGCCCCGCCGCCGGTCGTGCCGCCGCTTGAACCACAGCGCGGCATGGACGACCGCCAGCCCCGCGAACAGCCACCAGCCGTCGCGGTGAAAGGCGCCCACCGCCGGATTGCCCGCAAAGGCGTCGGGGATGCCCGGCACACGCGGCGGCAGCGGCCACAGGATCGGGGCAAATCCCTAGGACGGGCCGATCGAATGCACCAGCGGCCCGGTCACCGGCATCAGCAGCATCCCGAAGAGCAGCCCCCAGTAGGTCAGCCGCCAGACCGCCACCGGCCAGCCCACGGGCACGCCCGCGCGCCGGGGGGCGGGGCTGCGGAACAGCCAGACCGCAAAGGGCAACGCCCCGGCCAGCGCGGCGACGCCCACCGTCTTGTGCAGGGCATAGACGAAGGTCGAACGGGCCGAGGCCGCCCCCGCCGCATAGGGCATTGCGTCGCCATAAAGCCCCAGCCCGATCGCCGCGATGATGAGGACGGCGACGGTCCAGTGCAGGACGCGGGCAATCAGGACATAGCGCTTCAGCGTCATGGCGTCCCCGCTCGCACGGGCCGGAGGAGTCGTCCCTGTCCTGTCCGCGCCCCCATGCCGGCGACCCGGACAGGACAGGTCCGGTTTTCCGGTCAGCGGGCCTCGTTCAGGATGTGAAGCTGGGTGAATTCTGCCAGGCCCTCTTCGGCGAATTCGACGCCGATCCCGGACTGCTTGGCGCCGCCGAAGGGGATGTTCGGGCCGAAATCAAGATGCTTGTTGATCCAGACCTGCCCGGCCTCCATCCGCAGGGCGATGTCGCGCGCCCGGTCGCGGTCCGGCCCCCAGACGGATCCGCCCAGGCCCCAGGGCGTCGCATTGGCGCGCGCCAGCGCATCCTCGGGGTCGTCGAAGCGCAGCACCGGCAGGACCGGTCCGAACTGTTCCTGCGCGACCAGCATCGCGTCGTCGTCGATGTCGGCCACGATGGTCGGGCGGATGAAGTAACCCGGCCGGGGCTCGACCGTGCCGCCGGCGACGATGCGCCCCTCGCGGCGGGCGCTTTCCAGGAAGCCCTGCACCTTCTCGAACTGCTGGCGGTTCTGCAGGGGACCCACGGTCGTGCCCTGCTTCAGCCCGTCATCGACCACCGCCTCCCCGGCCAGCCGCGCCAGCCGATCGACCACCGCGTCATAGATGGAATCGTGGACATAGACCCGCTTGACCGCCAGGCAGACCTGCCCCGCATTCATGAAGGCCGCGCTGAACAGGCCGGGCGCCACCGTGTCGGGATCGGCCCCCGGCAGGACGATGGGCGCGTCGTTGCCGCCCAGTTCCAGCGTGATGCGCTTGATGGTTTCCGCGGCGCTGGCCATGACCTTGCGGCCGGTCTCGCTCGACCCCGTGAAGGAAATCTTGGCGATGCCGGGATGGGCGGTCATCCTGGGGCCGAGGTCGTTCATGTCGGTGACGATGTTGACGACGCCGGGCGGCAGGATATGGGCCATCATCTCGCCCAGCTTCAGGGTGGTCAGGGGCGTCGTCGGCGCGGGCTTGATGACCATGGTGTTGCCCGCCAGCAGCGCCAGCGGCGCCTTGAAGGCGATCAGCAGCATCGGAAAGTTCCATGGGATGATCGCGCCCACGACGCCCAGCGGGCGGCGGTGCTGTTCGACCAGCCGCGTCTCGCTGTCCTCGATCACCTTCACCGGCAGGTCATGGCGGGCCAGATGCCGCATGAAGAACACGGTATAGGCGATCTCGGCCGTGGATTCCGCCAGCGGCTTGCCCTGTTCCTGCGTCAGCAGGCGGGCCAGCGCATCGGCCTCGGCCTCGATCCGGTCGGCGAGGGTTTCGATCATCCAGCGGCGGTCCGCGATCGGCAGGCGCGACCAGGTGGGAAAGGCCGCCCGCGCCGCGGCGACGGCCGCGTCCAGTTGCGCCTCGGAGGCGCGGGGGCAGCTGGCCAGGATTTCCTCGGTCGCGGGATTGACGACATCCATCGTCAGGTCGCCGTCCACCAGTTGCCCGCCGATGAGCAGTTTATAGTCGGTCATGCGCAGTCTCCTCGGATGCAGTCGAAGGGGTTAACAATTTCTTGACGCCCGGACCTGTCAGGGGCGAACTTCGGTCCGGGAAAAGGGCGGAGCCGTCATGGACAGTTCCTGGATCATCACCGCGCCGCTGGATGCGGTCCGCGGCACGGCACCGGCCGCAGAGGGCGATCCCGCCGCCGCGGGGGCGACGATGCCGCTGGCCGATTTCGTGCGCAGCCTTGAGGAACTGGCCGATCTGTCGGGCAATCCCATGGCGATCTGGCTTGCCGGAGAGGCGATGAACCCCGCGCATCTGGGGATTCTGGGCTGCGCCCTGGCCGCGGCGCCCGCGCTGGGATCGGCGCTGCGCTGCTTTCAGCGGTTCTTCGGGACGCTGCAGTCGGCCACATCGGCGGAACTCGAGATCGACGCGGACATGGCGCATTTCCGCTATCGCATCCTCGATCAGGACATCTGGCCGCGGCGGGCGGATGCGGAACTGACGCTGGGGCTGGTGGCCGGGATGGTCCGCC
>CALLYR010000205.1 GCA_937859005.1 uncultured Paracoccus sp.
GCACCGTCACCCGCCACTATCGCGAGCATCAGAAGGGCAAGGAAACCTCGACCAACTCGATCGCGTCGATCTTTGCGTGGACGGGCGGGCTGAAGCACCGCGCGAAACTCGACGGCAACGAGCCGCTGCAGCGCTTTGCCGAGACGCTGGAGCGCGTGACCGTGCAGGCGGTCGAGGACGGCTTCATGACCAAGGACCTGGCGCTGCTGGTCGGGCCGGACCAGAAATGGCTGACCACCATGGGCTATCTGGAAAAGGTGGATGAATATCTGGGCAAGGCGCTGGCGGGCTGATCGCTTCTGCGCTGAATGCGAAAGGGCCCCGGACGGGGCCCTTTTTCGTGTCAGCCGTCCTTGCCGGTCGGATCGTCCACGGCCGGATACCAGTCAAGAATGACGACCTGCGTCTGCGCGCCGGCTGCGCCCAGCGCATCGGCGAAGACCTGCGGGTCGCTGCCCTTGTGGTGATAGGGAATGGCCATCTTCGGCGCCATCGCTGCCACCCCTTGCGCCGCCTGTTCGGGCGGCATCGTATAGGGCAGGTTCATCGGCACCAGCAGCGCGGCGATATCCTTCTGGGCGCGGAACTCGGGCGTATCCTCGGTATCGCCCGCGACATAGATGCGGCCATGTTCGCGCGAGGTGATGACATAGCCGTTGTCGCGCCCCTGCGGGTGGTATTTCTGCCGGTCGGGGGTGGTGTTGTAGGCGGGCACCGCCTCGATCCGCAGGCCCGCGGCCTCGCCCGTATCGCCGTTCCGCAGGACGGTGGCGCCGGATTTCAGCGCCTCGGGCAGCTTGTCGGCCACGGCAGGGTTCACGATCAGGGCCACGCTGTCGCCCGCCAGCGCCGTCAGCGTGTCGGGGTCGAAATGATCGCCGTGTTCGTGGGTGACAAGGATCGCGGACGGGGGCGGCAGGCCCTGATAGCGTGCGGCCCGGCCCACCGGGTCCACCAGCAGATGCGCGCCGTCCAGCGAAAGCATCAGCGAGGCATGTTCCACGGGCATCAGGAACGCAGGCGCGGCGGGCGCGGGTGTTGCGGCTTGGGCAAGCAGGCGGGCGGGCAGGGCGGCAAGGCCAACCCCGGCCGCCCCGAGCAGAAGGGTCCGGCGTCGGGACAGGGGCATGGGCTTCTCCTTCGGTGACTGGCGGGGAACCAGCTGTGGGCCTGTTCAGTTCCCAAGGGGCACAGGTCTTTCATTGTGGCGGTCGAGTCGCTATCTGCACGGCATCCCCGTCACGGAGTCTGCGCCATGAAAGCCGCCGTCGTCACCTTTCCCGGATCGAACTGCGACCGCGACCTGGCGGTCGCACTGGAACGCGCAGGGGCGCAGGTCGCCCGCGTCTGGCACAAGGATGACGCGCTGCCCCAAGGCACCGATCTGGTCGCGGTGCCGGGCGGGTTTTCCTATGGCGACTATCTGCGCTGCGGGGCGATCGCGGCGCGGTCCCCCATCGCGGGGGCGATCCGCAACCATGCGGGGCGCGGCGGCTATGTGCTGGGCGTCTGCAACGGGTTTCAGGTGCTGACGGAACTGGGGCTGCTGCCCGGCGCGCTGATGCGCAATGCGGGGCTGACCTTCATCTGCAAGGATGCCCCCCTGCGGGTCGAGGGCGCCGACACCCATTTCCTGGCCGCCTTTGCGCCGGGCGAGGAAATCATCCTGCCGGTCGCGCATGGCGACGGCAATTACCAGATCGACCCCGAGGGTCTGGCGCGGCTGAAGGGCGAGGGGCGGGTGGCCCT
>CALLYR010000206.1 GCA_937859005.1 uncultured Paracoccus sp.
CGGACCGAATGGCCACGCTGCAGCAGACGCCCGTCGCCGAGTTGCGCGAACTGAGCTTTCCCTATCCCGGCGACGCGACGGACGTCTTCACGCTGAAGACCGACCGTGGGACCGGGTATCTCGATCAGGGCACCGGGGCGCTGCTGGCCTGGACTGACCTGACCGGGTGGGAACGCGTTTCGGAAACCATCTACATGCTGCACACCGGACAGGGTGCGGCGACGCTTGGCCTCGTTCTGGGCCTGATGGCGCTCGGCGTCCCGGCCATGGGCGTGACTGGCGTTGTCGTCTGGCTCGCGGGACGGAGGGGGCGGCCGCGCATCCGAAGCAATCAGCCCGCGGGACGTGCCGAGACGATCCTGCTCGTCGGCAGCGAGGGCGGCAGCACCTGGGGATTTGCGGCCACGCTCCACACCGCACTGACGCAAGCCGGGCAGAAGGTGCACACAGCACCGATGTCGGCCTTCGCGCCAGAACGCTACGCTACGGCCCAGCGGATCATCCTGCTCGCCGCAACCTATGGCGACGGCGCGGCGCCCGCCTCGGCGAAGGGCTTTCTCGACCGGCTGAACGCTTCCGACCGGGCGCCGGACATTTCTCTGGCGGTGCTCGGCTTCGGCGACCGCAGCTTTCCGGCCTATTGCGCCTTCGCAAGGGACGTCGCGGCAGCGGCGCAGGCGAAGGGTTGGCCCGAGCTTCTGCCGCTCGACACAATCGACCGGCAATCGCCGCAGGATTTCGCGCGCTGGGGCCGGGCGCTCGGAGACGTGCTCGGCATTGCGCTCGAACTGACGCACCAGCCGGTCCAGCCGCAAACGACCACGCTGACCCTCGTCTCGCGGCGCGACTACGGCGCTGAGGTGCAGGCCCCGACGGCGATCCTCCGCTTCGCGTTTCCCCGCGTCTCGCTCGGGCAACGGCTGCTCGGGGGCGGGTTCGCACGGTTCCAGGCGGGTGACCTGATCGGCATTCTGCCCGAAGGCGGGACCGTCCCGCGGCTCTATTCGCTCGCCTCTGGGCGCCGCGACGGCTTCATCGAGATCGTGGTCAAGAAGCATCCCGGCGGCCTCTGCTCGGGTCAGCTCACAGCGCTGGAACCTGGCGACACGGTGAGCGCCTTCTTGCGCCCCAACCCCGGCTTCCGTCCGGGCCGAAGCCGGGCGCCCCTGATCCTGATCGGCGCAGGGACCGGCATCGGGCCGCTAGCGGGCTTTGTGCGCGGCAATACGCGCCGCAGGCCGATCCACCTGTTCTTCGGCATGCGCCATCCCGACAGCGATTTCTTCTACGGCGAGGAGTTCCCCGGATGGCAGGACGAAGGGCGTGTAAGCCGGCTGGTCACCGCCGTCTCGCGCGGGGCGCGTCCCCATTACGTCCAGGACGCGCTGCGCAGCGAGGCCACTCAGGTCGCAGAGCTCATCCGCAATGGCGCGCGCGTGATGGTCTGCGGCGGACGGGACATGGCCGCCGGCGTGGCCGAGGCGCTGGCCGAGATCCTCGCACCGGCCGGGCTGACGCCGGCGGTCCTGAAGGCGGAGGGGCGGTATGTCGAAGATGTCTACTGAGCTGACGAGGCACGCCCTGAATGGGGCGACCATGGGCACGCGCTGGTCGGCGCTGTTCTTCGCAGGGCCCGGTCTCGACACGGCGGCGATCCGCACGGCGCTGCAGGCGGCCGTGGACGAAGTGGACGGACAGATGTCGACCTGGAAGCCCGACAGCGGCCTGATGCGGCTCAACGCGGCGCCGGTGGGCGAATGGATCGCGCTTCCCGCGCGGCTCGCCGAGGTGCTGCGACTCGGCCTAAAGATCGGGCGCATATCCGGCGGCGCGTTCGACATCGGCATGGGTGACGCGGTGACGGCCTGGGGGTTCGGGCCGAAGACGGCCGCGCCCGAGGGCATCCGCGCCGCGATGAAAACCCCGCGCCGCCCGGCGGATCAGGCTCTGGAGTTCGAAGGCGACCGCATCTGCAAGGTCGCTCCCATAGCGCTGGATCTGAACGGCATAGCCAAGGGCTACGGCGTGGACCGTTTGGCCGAAACCCTGCGCGATTACGGGATCGCCGACGCCCTCGTCGGGGTCGATGGCGAGATGCGCGCGATGGGTCTCCGGCCTGACGGCGAGGCCTGGAGCATTGCGGTCGAGGCGCCGGACGCGGAACGCCGGACGCCGCATTCGATCCTCGCGCTGCAGGATGCCGCCGTCGCCACCTCCGGCGATTATCGCCACTGGGTCGAGGTTCAGGGACGACGCCTGTCGCACACAATGGACCCGAGGCGCGGTGCGCCGCTGATCGCATCGCCGGCCTCCGTCACCGTCGTTGCCCGCAGCTGTGCCGAGGCCGATGCCTGGGCGACGGCGCTCATGGTGCTCGGTCTCGGCAAAGGGGCCGAACTCGCAAGAAAAGAAGGGCTCGACGCCCTGTTCCTCTTGCGCGAAGATTGCGGGAGCGTGAGGGGCGTGGGAGTCGGACGACTTTTTTCCGAAGAGCCAGCGGCGATTACCCCTGCAG
>CALLYR010000207.1 GCA_937859005.1 uncultured Paracoccus sp.
GAGCCCGAAGTTCGATCATCGCCTAGTGCTGAACAGTCCGCACATGGGCTGGCCCCCCGATGTCTGGGCGCAGGCCGAGGACGCGCGCGAGGCCGAGCTGCGCGCCCTGCGCCCCGATGCGCCCGCCCCGTCCAGGGGATTCGACCGCACCGCCCTGCGCGCCGGACCCGCCGCCGCACCGCGCCGGCTGGGGCCATCCCGTGATGGCCGTGCTCGTCTTCGGCCCGCTCGCCGGCCGACCCTCCTCGCGGCTTTCGCCCTGCTGTGGGGGCTGTGACCATGGCCCGCACGATTGCACCCGACCCCGAGCGCGCCGCCCGCCTGCGCGCCGCGATCGACGACATCGTCCCCCGCCTTGCCGCCGTGCCCCGGATCAGGGGCGGCGGGCCGGGCGGGTCCGACTGGATCGCCAGCCACAACGCCCACCGCCAGGCGGCCGCGGCGCTGGCGGTCCACATCCGCCATGCCCACGGCGCCAGGGTCCACATCGGCCTGTCCGATGCCCACCGCCTGCGCCTGCACGGCATCAGTGTCAGCTGCACCAGGGGAGTCCAGGTTCGGTGTGACGGCAAGCCCAGGAATGTTCGCATCAATCGCTTGGTCTGCGAAGCGTTCCACGGTGCGCCCAAGATTGGCGAGCACGCCCGTCATCTCAACGGCGACAGCCTGAACAATAAGGAAGGGGACTTGGCGTGGGGCTCTGCAGCCCGAAACTACCACGACCAGGTGCGCGCGGGCACCGCACGCCGCGGCCCTCTTCCTTCCCAGTCAATCGGACTAGCCCGCAAAATCGCAGCCCAACCGGGTACAACAGAAAATTCTGCCCGCAAGCTCATCCTGCGCCGGCAAGCCCCGGGGTTGTCAGGGCCGCTTCTTTGGCAAGATTACGGCAATTTCACATAAGAAACGTTTGATCCGCTTCCGGCTCTTCACCAGAATAAACTTATTTCATCATTTAATAATAATAAGTTGCGAGGGTCATACTTGGCCAAACTGACCACGGTCATTAGAAGGAAATTCCCCCTTGGCAGGGGTGTGCCTTCCACCATTCGGCCACGTCTCCGCCGCGGCGTCCAGCAGCAGGGACGCGGAAAAAAAGGGATTCCTGATCGGTTGACCGCAGAAATTCTTACACGGCGCGGGAACATCCGATAACCGGCGGCAGGAAACCGGCAGGACGGGGCCACGCCCCTCTTCCGCCGGCGCTCGACCGGGGCCGGTCAGGCCCAAGGGCACGCGGACACCGAGGGGCGGCAGTCAGCAGGAACCGGCGGCGCGCATGGACTCCAGGTCGCGCCGGCCACCGCGTCCGGTCACGATGAACAGGCCCGCCAGCAGCAGCACGGCCCCGACGATCTTCGTGGGGGTCACGGCCTCGCCGACCACGACCGTCGCCAGCAGCCAGGCCGTCAGCGGTTCGGCCAGCGCCAGGGTCACCGCGGTCGAGGCCGCGACATGGCGCAGGCCCCAGGTATACAGGGCATAGGACAGGCCCGTCGCCACGACGCCCAGAAAGACGATTTTCGACCAGGTGGCGGCGTCCGCCAGCCAGCCGGTAGGCAGGAGCCACAAAAGCGGGGCCGTGCAGACCGCCGCCACCCCGAAGGTCGAGGCGGCGATGGTGGCCGAGGGCGCGCGATGCCCGATCCGGCTCGTCAGCAGGGAATAGGCCGCATAGGCCGCGCCCGCGAGGGTCGCGATCGCCAGGCCGGGGGCCGAGGCATTGGTCGCGGCACCCGACACCACCAGCAGGACGGCGCCGATGATGCAGACGGCCTGCCCGAACCCCTGACGACGCGAGGGGATCCGCCGATAAAGGCCGAATTCGAACAGCGTCACCCAGATCGGGGCGCTGCCGATGGCCAGCGCGGTGCCGATCCCGACCCCTGTCTTCAGGATCGCGGCGAAGAACAGGAGGTTGTAGAGCCCGATCGCCAGCCCCGCGCCAAGCACCCCAGGAACTGGCAAGCGCAGGAAGGCGGAACGGCTCTGCCGCGCAGAAAGCGCGATGATGAACAGGGCGGCAGCCCCGACAAGCAGCCGCAGGGCGGCGACCACGAGGGGCTCGCGCCCGGCGGGAAGAAGGGCCTGCACCGTCCCCGTGGTTCCCCACAGGACGGCGGCGGCAAGGATTGCCGCGATGCCGGCGTTGCGGCCAGAGGGGCTCACGGGATTCACTCTGCTCCTCGCTGGGACGCGGATCTTGAAGGTCATGGGCCAGGAACGGGGCCGCTGCAAGAGTCCCGGCCTTTTCCGGGCCGCAGCCCAAGGCCCGCCACGCCCCGAACGACCCCGGAAAGCGCCCCATGCGGAACAGGTTTCCGGCGGAAGGCCCGGACCCCTGCGCGGGAACGCTGATCAGGACCGCCCTCAGGCGTTGAACAGGAAATGCAGCACGTCGCCGTCCTTGACCTCATAGGTCTTGCCCTCGACGCGGAACTTGCCGGCCTCGCGCGCGCCGGCCTCGCCGCGGCCGGCGACGTAATCGTCATAGGCGATGGTCTCGGCGCGGATGAAGCCCTTCTCGAAGTCGCCGTGGATGACGCCTGCGGCCTGCGTGATCGTCCAGGCGCGCGCCTCTTTCGGCCCCACGGTGAAATAGGTCTGCAGCCCCAGCAACTCGTATCCGGCGCGGATCAGGCGATCGAGCCCCGCCTCCTCCAGCCCCATTTCCGACAGGAACATCTGCGCCTCGTCGGGGGCAAGCTGGCTGATCTCCTCCTCGATCCGGGCCGAGATGACGACGTGGCCCGCCCCCTGTGCGCGCGCCATGTCGGCCACGGCGTCGGACAGGGCGTTGCCGCTGGCCGCGTCCGCCTCGGCCACGTTGCAGACATACAGCACCGGCTTGGCGGTCAGCAGCTGCAGCATGTCCCAGGCCTTGCGGTCCTCCTCGGCCACGGTGATCGTGCGGGCGGGGCGCCCCACCTCCAGCGCGGCCTGCGCGGCCTTCAGCAGCCGTTCCTGCGCGACCGCCTCCTTGTCGCCGCCCTTCAGCTTGCGGGCGATGTTGGCCAGCCGCCGCTCGACCGATTCAAGGTCGGCGATCATCAACTCGGTCTCGATGGTTTCCGCATCCGCCACCGGGTCCACGCGGCCCTCGACATGGGTGATGTCGCCGTCCTCGAAGCAGCGCAGGACATGGGCGATGGCATCCACCTCGCGGATATTGGCGAGGAACTGGTTGCCGAGGCCCTCGCCCCGGCTCGCGCCCTTCACCAGACCGGCGATATCGACGAAGGTGATGCGCGTCGGGATGATCTGCCTGGACCCCGCGATCCCGGCCAGGGTCTCCAGCCGGGGATCGGGCACCGCCACGTCGCCCACATTCGGCTCGATCGTGCAGAAGGGAAAGTTCGCGGCCTGGGCTGCGGCGGTGCGCGTCAGCGCGTTGAACAGCGTGGACTTGCCCACGTTCGGCAGCCCGACGATCCCCATGCGAAAGCCCATTGGCGCGGCCCCTTCCCTGTCTGCGGTCGGCGCCGTCATAAGTCAGGGCCGCGGTGGCGTAAAGCGGCGCCCTTTTCCTGCCGCGCGGCCCGGCCTATGACGGGGCGCCGCTGGTGCAGAAGGACGCAAACGCATGACCCGAATCGACGCCCGCTTCGCCGCGCTGAAGGCGCAGGGCCGCAAGGCTTTCGTCACCTATGTCATGGCGGGCGATCCCGACCGCGAATATTCGCTGGCGCTGATGAAGGGCCTGCCTGCGGCGGGCGTGGACATCATCGAACTGGGGATGCCCTTCACCGATCCGATGGCGGACGGGCCGACCATCCAGGCGGCGGGGCAGCGGTCGCTGGCCGCGGGCGGCAGCGTGACCGCCACGCTGGAGATGGTGCGCGAGTTCCGGCGCGGGGACAACGAGACGCCCATCGTGCTGATGGGCTATTACAACCCGATCTATGCCCGGCAGGGGGGCGTTGACCGTTTCCTCTCCGAGGCCGTCGAGGCCGGCATTGACGGCCTGATCGTCGTCGATCTGCCGCCCGAGGAGGACGCGGAACTGTGCCTGCCCGCCCGCGCGGCGGGTCTGGACTTCATCCGGCTGGCGACGCCCACGACCGACGACCGCCGCCTGCCGATGGTGGTGCGCAACACCTCGGGCTTCGTCTATTACGTATCCGTCACCGGCATCACCGGCGGCCCCGCCGCCAATGCCGCTGAGGTGGCCCCCGAGGTCGCGCGCATCGGCAAGGCCGCCGGGCTGCCGGTGGTGGTGGGCTTCGGGATTTCATCGCCCGCGGCGGCGGGGGCGATTGCCCGCGTGGCCGATGGCTGCGTCGTGGGCAGCGCCATCGTCAAGCTGATCGGCGAAGGCCGCCCGGTGACGCAGGTGCTGGATTTCGTCCGCAGCCTGGCCGATGCCGCGCACGCCGCCTGACCCCGGCGGCAGCCGCCGCCCTGATCTTTCCCCGCCCGGCGGCAGCCGCTAGGGTCGGTTCCATGGACGACCGCGCCGCCCCTGCCCCGCCTGCCCCCCACCTGCCCCCGCCGCGCGGGTTCTGGCAGCGTATCGGCGACCGG
>CALLYR010000208.1 GCA_937859005.1 uncultured Paracoccus sp.
GCGATCCGCATGGCTCGCGCCGGGCGGTGGATATCCATGACGCCAAGGCGGATGCCGAGGCGATCCTGTCCGCGATCGGCGCGCCTGCGCGGGCGCAGATCGACCGCAAGCTGGACGGCTGGTGGCATCCGGGCCGCGCGGGCAATATCGCGCTGGGGCCAAATCGTCTGGCGAGTTTCGGCGAGGTGCATCCGCGCGTCCTGCGCGCGCTGGACGTGAAAGGCCCGGCGGTCGCCTTTACCATCCACATCGCCAATGTGCCGATGCCCAAGGCAAAGTCGCCCACCCGCCCGGCACTGGTGATATCGGACCTGCAAGCGGTGGAACGCGACTTCGCCTTTGTCGTGGACGAGGAGGTCGAGGCATCGGCCATCGTCAACGCCGCGCAAGGCGCGGACAAGGCCCTGATCGAGCGGGTCACGGTCTTTGACCAGTTCACCGGCGACAAGGCGCAGGCGCAGATGGGGCCGGGCAAGAAATCCGTCGCCATCACCGCCCGCCTGCAACCCCGCGACAGGACCCTGACCGACGCGGACATCGAGGCGGTCGCGGCGAAGATCGTGGACAAGGTGGCAAGGGCCACCGGCGGCAGCCTGCGAAGCTGACCGCAGATCGCGCTGGATTCGTCCGCGCCCGGCGCTAGCCTGCGGGCATGAGGTTCGATCATGTCATCGTCGGCGGCGGCTCGGCCGGCTGCGTGCTGGCCGCCCGCCTGTCCGAGGACGCCGCGACCTCGGTCTGCCTGATCGAGGCCGGGGGCGGCGGCGACGGCTGGCTGGTCCGCATTCCCGTGGGCACGGCGCTGATGCTGTCGGGACGGCCGCGGATCAACAACTGGGCGCTGCAGACCGTCCCGCAGCCGGGCCTGGGCGGGCGGCGCGGGTTCCAGCCGCGCGGGCGCTGTCTGGGCGGGTCATCGGCGATCAATGCGATGCTGTATGTCCGCGGCCATCCCGGCGACTATGACGAATGGGCCGATCTGGGGGCCGACGGCTGGGACTGGCGATCGGTGCTGCCGTATTTCCGGCAGGCCGAAAGCAACCGGCGCGGGGCGTCGGATCTGCATGGCGCGGACGGCCCGTTGCAGGTGTCCGACCAGCGCAGCCCTGCCGCTATCTCGCAGGCTTTCGTCGCGGCCTGCGCGGCCATGGGTCATCCGCTGACCGAGGATTTCAACGGCGAGGCCCAGGAAGGGGCCGGGCTTTATCAGGTCACGCAGTTCCATTCCGGCCCGCGGCGGGGGGAGCGCTGTTCGTCGGCGGCGGCGTATCTTTTTCCGGCACGGGCACGGCCGAACCTGATCGTCCTGACCCGCACCCAGGTGGACCGGATCGAGGTCGAGGATGGCCGCGCAAGGGCCGTCCTGACCCGCCGCGGCCGCCGGATCGAGGCACGGCGCGAGATCATCCTGTCCGCGGGCGCCTTCGGTTCGCCGCATCTGCTGATGCTGTCGGGGATCGGCCCGGCGGATCACCTGCGGGAACTGGGGATTCCGGTCCGCCACGACCTGCCGGGGGTCGGCGCCAATCTGCAGGATCATCTGGACCATGCGCTGGGCTTTCGATCATTGCGCCGCGACGTGATGGGGATGAATCCGCGGGCGCTGCTGCGTCTGGCGCTGGCGGGGCGGAACTGGCGGCGGGACCGCAGGGGCATCTGGTCCACGCCCTATGCCGAAGGCGGGGCCTTCCTGACATCGCACGCGGGGGCACGGCGGCCCGATCTGCAGTTCCATCTGGTGATCGGCATCGTGGATCAGCACATGCGGCGGCTGCATCTGGCGGATGGCTGGTCGGCCCATGTCTGCCTGCTGAGGCCCGAAAGCCGGGGCTCGGTGCGGCTGGGGTCCGCCGACCCGCGGCGTCCGCCCCTGATCGACATGGGCTTCCTGTCCGACCCGCGCGATGCGGCCGCGATGGTCCGGGCGGTGCGGATGCTGGAAGATATTCTGGCGCAGCCGCCGCTGGGCCCCTGGCGCGGGCGGCGGCTGTGGCCGCATGACGGCAGCGACGCCGGCATCCTGGCCGATATCCGGGCGCGTGCCGACACGATCTATCACCCGGTCGGCACCTGTCGGATGGGGCGCGACGATCTGGCGGTCACCGACCCGCAGCTGCGGCTGCGCGGACTGGCGGGGCTGCGGGTGGTGGATGCGTCGGTGATGCCGCGGCTGATCGGCGGCAACACCAATGCGCCCACGATCATGGTCGCCGAACGCGCCGCCGACCTGATCCGGGAAAGGATTTAAGCCTCGGGGATCGCCAGCCCCTTCTGCACCGCAGGGCGGGCAGTAAAGGCGTCGATCCAGCGCGCGACGTTGCGGAAATCATCCAGGCCCACCAGCCCCTCGGCCTCGTATCCCGTGCGCAGGTTGCGCACCCAGGGCGCGATGGCGATGTCGGCGATGGAATAGTCGCCGGTGATCCAGTCGCGCCCGTCAAGCTGGCGGTCGATCACGCCCAGCAGGCGCTTCGCCTCGTTGACGTAACGGGTCAGCGGGCGCTTGTCCTCGATCTCGCGGCCCTTGTAGCGGTGGAAGAACCCGATCTGCCCGAACATCGGCCCGACACCACCGATCTGGAACATCAGCCACTGGATCGTGTGATAGCGCGCGGCGCCGTCGCGCGGCAGAAAGCGGCCGGACTTGTCGGCAAGGTAAATCAGGATCGCGCCCGATTCCCACAGGCCCATCGGCTGCCCGCCCGGCCCGTCGGGGTCGATCATCGCGGGGATCTTGTTGTTGGGGTTCAGCGACAGGAATTCCGGCGTCATCTGATCCTCGGGGTCGCCGATGCTGATGCGGTGGACGTCATAGTCGAGACCGCATTCCTCGAGCATGATCGACGCCTTGACCCCGTTGGGCGTCGGCAGGCTGTAAAGCTGGATCACGTCGGGGCGCCGCGGCGGCCAGCGCCGGGTGATCGGGAAGGACGACAGATCGGCGGGCATCGGTTTTCCTTTCGCTGCCGGAAGGCGGAAAAACTGTTACTCTCCAAGGCCCCGGAACGGCCCGGCGCATCGGAGGAGGGAAGGACATGATCAAGGAGTTTCGCGATTTCATCGCCAAGGGCAATGTCATGGACATGGCCGTCGGCATCATCATCGGCGCGGCCTTCACGGCCATCGTCACCTCGATGGTGAACGACCTGCTGCAGCCGGTGCTGGGACTGGCGACCGGCGGGACCGACTTTTCCAGCTATTACCTTGCGCTGAACGGCAATGACTATCCCACCTTGCAGGCCGCGCGCGACGCGGGCGCCCCGGTCTTTGCCTATGGCAGCTTCATCACGGCGGTGATCAACTTCCTGATCATCGCCTTCGTGGTGTTCCTGCTGGTCAAGGGCGTGAACCGCATCAAGGAAACGGCCATGCGCAAGCAGGTGGCCGAGGATTCAGCCGCCGGCCCCTCGACCGAGGCGCTGCTGGCCGAGATCCGCGACCTGCTGGCCGTTCAGCGCACCGGCTGACGGCCGCCTACAGCCCCAGCAGCGATTCCGGCGTCTGCGCCTGCAACCCCAGCGCCTCGCCCACCGGGGGCGACGTCAGGGTGCCCGCATGGACCGCCAGCCCCGCGCGCAGATGCGGGTCGTCCGTCACCGCCTGGCGCCAGCCCTTGTCGGCCAGCGCCAGCACGAAGGGCAGGGTGGCATTCCCCAGCGCCAGCGTCGAGGTGCGGGCGACCGCGCCCGGCATGTTGGCCACGCAGTAATGCATGATGCCGTCCACCTCATAGATCGGGTCCTGATGGGTGGTCGGGCGCGAGGTTTCGAAACACCCGCCCTGGTCGATCGCCACATCGACCAGCGCCGCCCCCGGCAGCATCGTGGCCAGTTGCGCGCGCGACACCAGCCGGGGCGCGGCCGCGCCGGGGATCAGCACCGCCCCGATCAACAGATCGGCGGTGGGCAGCAGGTCGGCGATGGCGCCCGCGCTGGAATACTGGGTCGTGAGCTTGCCCATGAAGATGTCGTCGAGATAGCTCAGCCGCGCCACGTTGCGGTCCAGCACGGTGACGTTCGCCCCCATGCCCACCGCGACCCGTGCCGCCGCCGTGCCCACCACGCCACCGCCGATGATGACGACGCGCGCGGGCCTGACGCCCGGCACGCCGCCCAGCAGCACGCCGCGCCCGCCGTTCGCCTTTTGCAGCGTCCAGGCGCCTACCTGCGGGGCCAGCCGCCCCGCGACCTCGGACATGGGCGCCAGCAGGGGCAGCCCGCCGCGGGCGTCCGTCACCGTCTCATAGGCGATGGCGGTGACGCCGGATGCCAGCAGGTCGCGCGTCTGGTCAGGATCGGGGGCGAGGTGCAGATAGGTGAACAGCACCTGCCCCTCGCGCAGCAGGGCGCGTTCGGCCGGTTGCGGTTCCTTGACCTTGACGATCAGTTCGGCCGCATCGAACACCGCCTGCGCATCGGGCGCGATGGTGGCGCCGGCGGCGGTGTAGTCCTCATCCGAAAAGCCCGCACCTGCGCCCGCGCCGGTTTCCACCGCGACCGAATGGCCGCGCGAGGTCAGTTCGCGCACCGCATCCGGGGTCAGGCCCACGCGGAATTCCTGCGGCTTGATTTCCCTGGGACATCCGATCTTCATCTGCCGCCCTCCCCGCGGTTCGATCCGCGGCCTGTCCCCGCCGATGCAGATTTCCGTTCATCAGGGCAGGGTCGAGCCGCTAGAAGCAAGATTGCGCGGAACAGGCCGCGGCGGGCAAGGGATTCTGCGGATATGGAACAACTGGACGCAACGGACCGGCGCATCCTGTCGGTGCTGCAAAAGGAAGGCCGGATTTCCAACGCCGATCTGGCGACGCGGGTGAACCTGTCGGCCAGCGCCTGCCACCGCCGCGTGCAGCGGCTGGAGGAGGCGGGCTTCATCGCCGGTTACGTCGCCCTGCTGAACCCGCGCAGCCTGGGCCGCACGACCACCGTCTTCGTGGAGATCACCCTGGCGGGACAGGCCGACGAACTGCTGGATGCCTTCGAGAGGGCCGTGCGCGCGATTCCCGACGTGCTGGAATGCCACCTGATGGCCGGAACCGCCGATTACCTGCTGAAGGTGCTGGCCGAGGACACCGACGACTTCGCCCGCATCCACCGCCAGCATTTGAGCCGGTTGCCGGGCGTGGCGCAGATGCATTCGTCGTTCTCGCTGAGGACGGTGCTGCAGACGACGGCGTTGCCGGTGTGAGGGGGGATTGGTGACTTGAAGGCAGTGTTGCCATGTGCTTCGATCATGCGCTACTGAAATGCCGTGTTCCCAAAGGAGGCGTCATGCCGGATTTTATACTGAAGCCGATTTTCTGGAACACTCAAGGCTATAAACGCCCATCGGGGGCGAAAGCTACTTCAGGATTTCCGAGGAAAAATGGCTTCGGTCATGAGGAGTGGAATAACTCGGATAGAGCCGTCATTTCTCAAGACGGCATGCGGCATCGGGCGTTTCATACCGAGCGGATAGGAAATGCAGAGTGTGCGGAAGGCGCCACCTTTGTGTTCATGTTTGCTTCGCATGACGGCGTTCAGGATTTGGTAGGAATAGCCGGCAATGCCACCTGTCTGATCAATGATGATAGATGCCGGAAGGAGTTGGCTGACCAACTTGGTCTGGATGACTTGTGGCGTGAGGCTTGGGATGTCCCTGCGGTTCGGGTCAGATTCAATAACGACCAAGATGCGTTTAGGGCAAGCTGGCAACCGGACGTGAAGTGGATTCCCAACTGGATCTGCCCAGACAGAATGTATCTGTGGCTAGAAAACCCCGTCCCGCTGAATGCGAAGGCAATCACCGGGAAGCAGCGACTTATCAATATGTATAGCAGCTACTCCCAAATCCGTGTGGAGCAGGCTTTAACGATCTTGAATCATGTTCCGGTACAGGATCGCTCTCCAACTTGGCACCGCCTAGTTGCGGCTGTTGGCCTTGCCGATCCCGCCAGTGCAACTGCGGACATGAAGAAACTGACAAAAAGAAAGGATATTCCGGAAACAACCCGCAAGGCACTGATGCAAGCTCGTATCGGGCAGGGTCGGTTCCGGATCGAACTGGAGCGTCGCTGGGGCAAAAGGTGCGCAGTCACAGGTTGTGGTCAGCGCGAGGTTCTGCGGGCTTCGCATATCAAAAGCTGGCGATTGAGCAGCGATGAAGAGCGATTGGATAGTAGCAACGGTTTGTTGCTTGCTGCCCACATTGACGCGCTTTTCGACAGAGGACTCATTTCGTTCGACGAAGACGGAGAGATGTTGATTTCCGATTTAGTGGCTGAGAGCGCGCGTGGTCTGTTGGGTTTGCCCGCGCCTCTGCGCGGTGAACTGCAAGGTGCAGAGCAAGACTTCCTCGCCTTCCACCGTCAAACGTACGGCTTCGAAGTCTGACCTGATTGAGCCGTAAACGATCCGTCGAGAGCGCGAAGCCTGCCACGGGACGATTTCCGCTCCCAAACCAAAAACCCCCGCAGCCACTGCCACGGGGGTTCCTTGAACCATCCGGTTCGCTGACGCCTTACAGCGCGCCTTCGCGCTGGGCCTTTTTACGGGCCAGCTTCCGGGCGCGGCGGACGGCTTCGGCCTTTTCACGGGCCTTCTTGACCGAGGGCTTCTCGAAATGCTGCTTCAGCTTCATCTCGCGGAAGACCCCTTCGCGCTGAAGCTTCTTCTTCAGGGCACGAAGCGCCTGTTCGACGTTGTTGTCGCGAACGCTCACCTGCATGTGGTTGTCACCACCTTCCTGGGTTAGAGTTGCTGTGTCTGCAGGACGCGGCCGTATAGCGGACCGTCCCGCGCTTGTCCAGTCTGCGGAGACCACAGAAATGACCGATGAACGCGACCGGCTGCTGGATGCGGCCCTGATCCATGTCCCGTTCGAGGGGATGAACGACCGCGCCCTGCAGGCGGGCGCCCGCGACCTGGGGCTGTCCCCGGACCTCGCGCGGGTGTTGTTCCCGCAAGGGGGCGCGGGGCTGGCCGCGGCCTATCACCGGCGGGGGGATGCCGCCTTGCGCGCCTGGATGGCCGCGCAGCCGCGCGAGGGGCGTTTGCGCGACCGCGTTGCCGGCGCGATCTGGCACAGGCTGCATCTGGCGGACCCCGAACTGGTGCGGGCGGGCTCGGCGGTGGTGGCGCTGCCGCAGAACGCGGGTCTGGGCGCGCGGCTGATGTGGGAAACCGCCGACACGATCTGGAACGGCCTGGGCGACATGTCGGTCGATGTGAACTGGTGGACGAAACGGGCGACGCTGGCGTCGGTCTGGGGGGCGGTGGTGCTGTATTGGCTGGGCGATCATTCGACGGGTCACGCCGACACCCGCGCCTTCATCGACCGCCGGATCGACGACGTGATGCGGATCGAGCGGATCAAGTCCGGCCTGCGCCGCATTCCGGGCGTCGGGATGGCCGCCGATCTGGCCACCGGCTGGATCAGGAAACCCACCCCGGCCGCCGCGCCGGGCGCCATGAAGGACCACGCATGAGCCTGCCGCAGGAAATGGACGTGATCGGGATCGCCCAGCCCGGCGGCCCGGATGTGCTGCACCCGCAGCGCCGCCCGGTGCCGATGCCGGGGCAGGGGCAGATCCTGATCCGCGTGGCCTGGGCGGGGGTGAACCGTCCCGACGTGCTGCAGCGCCAGGGCAGCTATGCGCCCCCTCCCGGCGCATCCGACCTGCCGGGGCTGGAATGTTCGGGCCATGTCGCGGCCGTGGGGCCGGGCGTCACCCGCTGGCAGGCGGGCGATGCGGTCTGCGCGCTGCTGCCGGGCGGGGGATATGCCGAATATGTCCTGACCCCCGCCGATCATGCGCTGGCCGTCCCGCAGGGCGTCACCCTGCGCGAGGCCGCCTGCCTGCCCGAGACCTGCTTCACCGTCTGGTCCAACATCGTCATGCGGGGCGGGTTGCAGGCGGGGGAACGGTTCCTGGTCCATGGCGGATCGTCCGGCATCGGCACCACCGCGATCCAGATCGCACGCGCGCTGGGGGCCCGCGTCTGGGCCACCGCCGGCACGGACGACAAATGCGCCGCCTGCGAATCGCTGGGGGCAACCGCCATCAACTATCGCAGCGCCGATTTCGTCCAGGTCTTGCGGGCCGAAGGGGGCGCCGACCTGATCCTGGACATGGTGGGGGGCGACTATATCCGCCGCAACCTCAGGGCGCTGGCCGACGAGGGGCGGCTGGTCTTCATCGCCTTCCTGGGCGGAGCCAGGGCCGAGGTGAACTTTGCCGAGATCATGATGCGCCGCCTGACCGTCACCGGATCGACCCTGCGGCCGCAGTCGGACCTGGCCAAGGCCCGGATCGCGGACGATCTGCGCCGCAATGTCTGGCCGATGGTCGAGGCAGGTCAACTGCGACCGGTGATGGATCAGGAGTTTCCGCTGGCCCGGGCCAGCGCTGCCCATGCCCGCATGGAAGGGGGCGACCACATCGGCAAGATCGTGCTGCGGGTGGCGGGGGGCTGACGCAGGCGCGGCGTTCTCCGCGCCCCAGAAAGGGGGTTCAAACCGCGCCCGCCCGACCGTATATGGGACGGCAATCCCCCCGAAATTGTGGACTGGCCCCGCGCCGACCCGGTTTCCCGGCCGAGAGAGATATTGCGAAGGAGCAACCCATGAACAAGCCGCTGATGGCCAAGGCGACTGCCGTCTGGCTGGTCGACAACACCACGCTGAGCTTCAAGCAGATCGCGGATTTCTGCGGGATGCACGAGCTTGAGGTCCAGGGCATCGCCGACGGCGATGTGGCGATGGGCGTCAAGGGATTCGATCCCGTCGCCTCGAACCAGCTCGACCCCGAAGAGATCGAGAAGGGCCAGAAGAACCCGGTCTACAAGCTGAAGCTGAAGCACAACCCCGCCGCCGAGGGCGAGGAAAAGCGCCGCGGCCCCCGCTATACCCCCCTGTCCAAGCGCAAGGACCGCCCGGCGGCGATCCTGTGGCTGGTCAAGTTTCACCCCGAACTGACAGATGCGCAGATCAGCCGGCTGGTCGGCACCACCAAGCTGACCATCGGCGCGATCCGCGACCGCACCCACTGGGACATCCAGAACATCACGCCCATCGATCCGGTCGCGCTGGGCCTGTGCCGGCAGTCCGAACTGGACGCCGCCGTGCAGAAGGCCGCCCATTCGAAGAACACCGAAGTGATGAGCGACGACGAGCGCCGCAAGCTGGTCTCGACCGAAAGCAGCCTGGCGATGCCGGACGAGCCGCGGCTGCCGTCCTCGATCGCGGGGCTTGAAAATTTCAGCCTGAAGCGCGACGAATCCAGGGCCGAGCCCGAGCTGGACGCCGACAGCTTCTTCAACCTGCCCGAGGCCGATGACGCCGAGGACGAGGACGACGAGGACCCGCGGCGCTGACCTGGGCCGTCCGGCATCCCTGGGCGGTGATCGGACGGAAAGGGTCGCCATGGACATGGACAGCAATTCAGCCCGGCGGTTCTTCTGTCCGGGCCGGCAGGCGGGAATAAGCTATCTGGCCCCCCAGCCCGGTCCGCTGACGCGCGTCCGGGGCAGCCGGACCCGGCTGATTGCGGCAAGCCGCTCGGCGCCGGTGAACCAGGGCATGCGGCGTTACATGGACGACCGCTGGCGCTGGCCTGACAATCTGCCGATCTGCGAGGTCCTGTCCTGTCTGGTGCTGATGGAGGATGCCCGCTACGCCGGAAGCAGCGTGCGCATCGGCGACCGGATGGTGCTGAGCGGGGCCGCCGGCGAACGAACCCGGCGGCGCACGGCCGAAAACGGCTTCCCCGGCAGGGAAGCCGCGCTGGTCGAGGATTTCGCCCGCCGCCGGGACGAGGATTTCGTGCCAATCGGGGTTGCCCCCGACGATGACAGCGTTCCCTTTGCGGTGGACATGCGCAACGGGTTCAATTTCTATCATTTCCTGACCGAAGCCCTGCCGCAGATCGCGCTGATTGCCAGTCACCCCGGCCGGGCGCCGATCTTCGTGCATCTGCCCGATCTTCAGATGCTGAGGTCCTTTCCCCTGGCCTTCATCCGGGCGATCTATCCGGAACTGGCGCCGCGGATCGCCTTCACCTCGAACCACCGCAGATACCGCCGGGTCCGCGCGGTCCTGAACCACCGCCACTACCTGTATCAGACCCGCCATCCCGGGCTGGGGCCGGTGCTGCAGACGATCGACAGGGCCGATCCATGGAATCGTCTGGATGCCGGCCGTGAATCGCGCAAGTTCGTGTACCGGAACAGTTTCGACACCGGGATGCGCCTGCTGCGGCAGGACGGGTTGCGGCGGCTGGACAGAAAGATGTCTTCGGACCTGCCCAAACGGATATGGATCGGCCGCGACGTGAGTTCGGGACAGGCCCGCGACCGCGCCAATCTGGGCGAGGCCGAACTGCTCGAGGCGCTGGGGACACGGGGGTTCGAGACCCTGTACATGGAACGGCTGTCGCCCCTTGAACAGATTGCCGCCTGGCATGGCGCCGAGGTGATCGTGGCGCCGCACGGGGCGGGTCTGGCGAACATGATGTTCGCGCGCAGCGCGGCCGAGATCATCGAGATCGGCACCCGGCAGACGCTGAAGCACCGCTGGGGCGATTTCCTGGGCAATGCCCATGTCGCGCGCTGCCGGTATTCGACCGTCTTCGCCGATGTGAACGGGACGCCGCAGGATGACACGATCCCGGTGACCTCGATGGCCGAGGGTTTGCGCGGCATCGACATCGGTCAGCCTGCGGTGGATGCCGTTCTGGGCCGGGTCGATGCCGCCATCGCACGGGGGGAACAGCCGGTGCAGGCGGATGCAGGGGCGCCGTCCGGATCAGCCCTCGGCTGAGGCCAGCGCGGCCAGTTCATAGACCAGATCCAGCGCCTCGCGCGGGGACAGGCTGTCGGGATGGACCGCCTTCAGCCGCGCGGCCACCGCCGAAGGCTTCGTCGTGACGGCGGGGGGCGGGGGCGGCGCGCTGCGGAACAGCGGCAGGTCGTCGATCAGCGCCGCGGGTTTCGCACTGCCTTCGCGTGCGCCCGATTCCAGCGCGGCGAGGATTTCGCGGGCACGCTCCACCACCGCGGGCGGCAGTCCCGCCAGCCGCGCCACCTGCACGCCATAGCTGCGGTCGGCCGCGCCCTTGCGGACCTCGTGCAGGAAGATCACCTCGCCTTCCCATTCGCGCACGGTGACGGTGGCGTTCTCGACGCCCGTCAACCGGGCGGCGAGCGTGGTCATCTCGTGGTAATGGGTCGCGAACAGCGCACGGCAGCGGTTCTGGGCGTGCAGATGCTCCAGCACCGCCCAGGCGATCGACAGCCCGTCCCAGGTCGCGGTGCCGCGCCCGATCTCGTCCAGGATCACCAGCGCGCCCGCATCGGCCTGATTGAGGATCGCGGCGGTTTCGACCATTTCCACCATGAAGGTGGACCGCCCGCGCGCAAGGTCGTCGGCGGCGCCCACGCGGGAAAACAACTGCGTGACCAGCCCGACATGGGCGCGCGCGGCGGGGACAAAGGCGCCCGCCTGCGCCAGCACCGCGATCAGCGCGTTCTGGCGCAGGAAGGTCGATTTCCCCGCCATGTTCGGCCCGGTCAGCAGCCAGATGGCCGGGGTCGCGCCGTCCGTCAGCGCGCAGTCGTTGGCGACGAAGGGCTCGCCCTTGCGCTTCAGCGCGCGTTCGACGACCGGATGCCGCCCGCCCTCGACGACAAAGGCGCGGCTGTCGTCCACGACGGGCCGGGTCCAGCCCTCGGCCGCGGCCAGATCGGCAAAGGCGGCGGCGAGGTCGATTTCCGCCAGCGCGCGCGCCGCCTGTCCGATCTGCGCCGCCCGGTCCAGCACGGCGCGGGTCAGGCGGGCGAAGATTTCGCGCTCGATCTCCAGCGCGCGGTCGCGGGCGTTGAGGATGCGGGTCTCCAGTTCCGACAGCGGCAGGGTGGTGAAGCGGATCTGGTTCGCTGTGGTCTGGCGGTGGATGAAGGTTTCGTTCAGCGGCGGCGCCAGCATCCGTTCGGCATGGGTCGAGGTCGTCTCGATGAAATAGCCCAGCACGTTGTTGTGCCTGATCTTCAGGCTGGGCACGCCCGCAAGGTCCGCGTAATCCGCCTGCATCCGGGCGATGACGCCGCGGCCCTCGTCGCGCAACTGCCGGGTCTCGTCCAGATCGGCGTCGTGGCCGCCGGCGACAAAGCCGCCGTCGCGCGTCAGCAGCGGCGGTTCCGCCACCAGCGCGCCGTCCAGCAGGCCGGTCAGTGCGTCGTGCCCGGTCAGGTCGGCTGCTGCCTCGGCCAGCAGGTCCGAGGCGTCCCCCAGCATCGCCGCGATCCGCACCGCCGTCGTCAGCCCGGCGCGCACCGCTCCCAAGTCGCGCGGCCCGCCCCGGTCCAGCGCAAGGCGCGAGATTGCCCGGTCCATGTCGGGCACGCGGGCCAGCGCGTCGCGCAGGTCGGCGGTCAGGCGCGGGTCATCGACCAGATGCGCCGCTGCATCCTGCCGCCGCCGGATTTCGCCCAGATCGCGGCTTGGCGCACTGATCCGCCGTTCCAGCAGGCGCGCCCCCGCCGCCGTCACCGTGCGGTCGATGGCGGCCAGCAGCGACCCCTCGCGCCCGCCCGACAGCGCCTGCGTCAGTTCCAGGTTGCGCCGGGTGGCGGCGTCGATCTGCATGACGCCCGCGCCGCTTTCGCGCACGGGGGGCGACAGGCGCGGCATCCGCCCGCGCTGGGTCAGCGCCAGATAATCGGCAATCGCCCCCATCGCGGACAATTCCGCCCGTGAAAAGCTGCCGAAGCCGTCGAGCGTGTCCACGCCATACAACTCGCACAGCCGCCGCACCGCCGCCTGCGAATCGAAGCTGCCGGGCGCAAGCTCGGTCAGCGCCGCGCCCGCCTCGGCCGCCAGATCGTGCAGCCGCGATCCGTCCAGCGCCAGCAACTCGCGCGGCGCATGACGGGCGAGTTCCGGCCCCAGCCGCGCGGGCGGGCAGGGCGCCACCCGCAGCGCGCCGGTAGAGATGTCCACCCAAGCCAGCGCACAGTCGTCGCGGACCGTGGCAAAGGCGGCCAGGAAGTTGTGCCGCCGCGCCTCCAGCAGCGATTCCTCGGTCAGGGTGCCGGGCGTGACCAGCCGCACCACGTCGCGGGCGACGACCGCTTTCGCGCCGCGCTTTTTCGCCTCGGCGGGGTCCTCCATCTGCTCGGCGATGGCGACCCGAAAGCCCTTGCGGATCAGCATCAGCAGATAGGATTCGGCGGCATGGACCGGGACGCCGCACATCGGGATCGGCTCGCCCAGATGGGTGCCGCGCTTGGTCAGCGCGATGTCGAGTGCGCTCGCGGCGGCCACCGCGTCATCGAAGAACATCTCGTAGAAATCGCCCATGCGATAGAACAGCAGCGCCCCCGGATTGGCCTCGCGGATCGCGAGATACTGGGCCATCATCGGGGTCGGCTGGTCGGTCATCGGAGGGCCTTCGGTCGGAACCCCGCCGTTCTAGGGCGCAAGGGCGCGGATGGAAACCGCCCCCAGAACGGCGGCCCTACAGTACCCGCTGCAGGAATTCGCGCGTGCGCGGGTCGGCGGGGTCCGAGAAGATGCGCTCGGGCGGGCCTTCCTCGACGATGCGGCCGCCGTCCATGAAGACGACGCGGTCGGCGATCTCGCGCGCGAACTGCATCTCGTGGGTGACGACGACCATCGTCTGCCCGGCCTCGGCCACGCGCCGCATCAGGGCCAGCACCTCGCCCACCCATTCGGGGTCGAGCGCGCTGGTCGGTTCGTCCAGCAGCATCAGATCGGCATCCAGCGCCATCGCGCGGGCGATCCCCACCCGCTGCTGCTGTCCCCCCGACAGTGCGGCGGGCCAGGCGTCGGCGCGGTCGGCCAGCCCGATGTTGCTCAGGATCGCCATGGCGCGGGCGTCGGCCTGCGCCCGGTCCATGCCGCGCACGACGACCAGCCCCTCGGCGATGTTCTGGCGCGCGGTCTTGTTGGCGAACAGCGCATAGTTCTGGAACACGAAGGACGTGCGCCGGCGCAGCGCCAGGATCTGGGCGCGGGTTGCGGCCGCCGCGTCCACCGCCAGATCGCCCACCGCGATCCGTCCCGCCTCTGCGCGTTCCAGAAAGTTCCAGCAGCGCAGCAGCGTCGATTTGCCGGTCCCCGACGGCCCGATCACCGCCACGCATTCGCCCGGCTCCACGCACAGGTCGATGCCCTGCAGCACCACCTGCTCGCCGAACCGTTTCGTCAGGCCGGTCAGGCTGGCCCCGCAGCGCCCGCTCATGTCCGCGCCCTTTCCATGCGGCGCTCCATCCACGCCTGCACCCGCGACAACGCCTCGACCATGATCCAGTAGATGCACGCCACGACCAGGAACGCCTCCAGATATTTGAAGCTGCCGGCGGCCTCCTTCTGCGCCGCACCCATCATTTCCGTCACCCCCAGCGTGAAGGCCAGCGAGGTCGACTTCAGGATGTCCACGAAATAGTTGACCATCGTCGGCGCCACCACGCGCGCGGCCTGCGGTAGCACGATCCGGCGCATGGTCTGGCCTTGCCCTTTCCATGCGGCGCTCCATCCACGCCTGCACCCGCGACAACGCCTCGACCATGATCCAGTAGATGCACGCCACGACCAGGAACGCCTCCAGATATTTGAAGCTGCCGGCGGCCTCCTTCTGCGCCGCACCCATCATTTCCGTCACCCCCAGCGTGAAGGCCAGCGAGGTCGACTTCAGGATGTCCACGAAATAGTTGACCATCGTCGGCGCCACCACGCGCGCGGCCTGCGGTAGCACGATCCGGCGCATGGTCTGGCCTTCGGTCATGCCGACGGCGCGGGCGGCCTCCCACTGGTCGCGGGGGACGCCGGTGATCGCGCCGCGCAGCGATTCGGCCATATAGGCGGAAAAATGCAGCGTCAGCCCCAGCATGGCGGCGGTCACGCCATCGATGCGCGTCAGGAACGACGCCACCTGCGGCAGCCCGTAATAGAACAGGAACAGCTGCACCAGCAGCGGCGTCCCGCGGAAAAAGCTGATGAAGACCCCCGCCGCCTGCGTGGCGACGGGAATCCGCAGGACCCGGATCACGGCAAGGACCGACGCCAGCACCAGCGCCGCCACCATCGACCCCGCGGCCATGCCGAAGGTCAGGGGCACATAGCGCAGGATCACCGGCACCAGCCCCAGCATGTAATCGAGGTCGATCACCGCAGGATCACTCGGCCGCGGGCCTGGTGATGTCGGTGCCGAACCATTTCTCGCTGATCTGCGTCAGGGTGCCGTCGGCGGCAAGCTGCGTCAGCGCCCCGTCCACCCTGTCGCGAAGCGCGCGCCCCGCCTCGTCGTTGCGGAAGGGCAGGGCGTTGCGGATCTCGCTGAACGGCGGCCCCGCCAGTTGCAGCGGCAGGCCGCTTTCCTTGATGAGCTGGGCGGAACTGACGCGGTCCATGACGAAGGCATCGACCCGCCCCAGCGCGGTTTCCTGCGCGACATTGCCCTCATAGGTCTTGATGTCGATCTGCGCGGCGTCGGGGCGGGCGTGGATCAGTTCCTCGAAGTTCGTCCCCAGTTCGACGGCCACGGTCTTGCCGGCAAGGCTGTCCACGCCGGTCACCGCGTCGTTGCCCTTGCGCGTCACCACCTGCGCGCCGTCGAAGACATAGGGTTGGGAAAAGGCGAATTTCGCCTCGCGTTCCGGGGTGATGGTGATCTGGTTGGCGATGGTGTCGATGCGCCTCGATTCCAGCGCGCCGATCAGGCCCGAAAAGCTCATGGTGACGAATTCGATGTCGTCGCCGGTCTTTTCCCCGATGGCGTTCAGCACATCCACCTCGAACCCCTGAAGCTGGTTGTTCTGGGTGAAGGTGAAGGGGAAATACTTGCCCGACATGCCGACGCGGATCGTGTCGGCATGGGCGGATTGCGCCATCAGGGCCAAACCCAGGGCGGCGGACAGCAGCATGTGTTTCATGGACGGGCCTTTCTGGTCAGACGCATGATCGGCAACGGCTTGCAGGGCAGCCCCGTTCCGCACCTGCCGGGGAAATCGCGGCAGGGCAGGCGCCGGGCCATCCTGCCGGACCGCCCACCCGCAGGCCGCCCGCACGGGGGATGCACGCCGATCGCCGTTTGCCGCAGGAATGCCGCGTGTTACTCAGTTCTCAAAGGGAGGAGCCCCATGACCGACAGCCACGCGCCGCAGAGATCCCGCATCACCCCCGAAGAGGCACTGGCCTATCATCTGGAGCCGCGACCCGGAAAGATCGAACTGGTGCCGTCCACCCCCATGGCGACCCAGCGCGATCTGAGCCTGGCCTATTCCCCCGGCGTGGCCGTTCCGGTCGAGGCGATCGCCGCGCGGCCCGAAACCGCCTATGACTATACGACCAAGGGCAACCTGGTCGCGGTGGTGTCGAACGGCACCGCGATCCTGGGGCTGGGCAACCTCGGCGCGCTCGCGTCCAAGCCGGTGATGGAGGGCAAGGCGGTCCTGTTCAAGCGCTTCGCCGACGTGAACGCCGTCGACATCGAACTGGACACCGAGGACCCCGAGGACATCATCCGCGCGGTCAGCCTGATGGGCCCGACCTTCGGCGGCATCAACCTGGAGGACATCAAGGCGCCCGAATGCTTCATCATCGAGAGCCGCCTGAAGGAGCTGATGGACATCCCCGTCTTCCACGACGACCAGCACGGCACCGCCGTGATCTGCGCCGCCGGTCTCATCAACGCGCTGGAACTGTCGGGCAAGCGGATCGAGGATGTCAGGATCGTGCTGAACGGCGCAGGCGCGGCGGGGATCGCGTGCCTTGAACTGCTCAAGGCGATGGGCGCGCGGCACGACAACTGCATCATGGCCGACACCAAGGGCGTCATCTGGAAGGGCCGGGCCGAGGGCATGAACCAGTGGAAATCGGCCCATGCCGCCGAGACCGACGCCCGCACGCTGGAGGACGCGATGCGCGGGGCCGACGTGTTCCTGGGCGTGTCGGCCAAGGGCGCGGTCACGCAGGCGATGGTGGAATCGATGGCCCCGAACCCGGTCATCTTCGCCATGGCCAACCCCGACCCCGAGATCACCCCCGAGGAGGCGCATGCCGTCCGCCCCGACGCCATCGTCGCCACCGGCCGGTCGGATTATCCCAATCAGGTCAACAACGTCCTGGGGTTCCCCTATCTGTTCCGCGGCGCGCTGGACATCCATGCCCGCGCCATCAACGACGAGATGAAGATCGCCTGCGCCCGCGCGCTGGCGGAACTCGCGCGCGAGGATGTCCCCGACGAGGTCGCGGTCGCTTACGGGCGCAAGCTGACCTTCGGGCGCGATTACATCATCCCCACGCCCTTCGACCCGCGGCTGATCCATGTCATCCCGCCTGCGGTGGCGCGCGCCGGCATGGACACCGGCGCGGCGCGGCGTCCGATCATCGACATGGAGGGCTATGTCCATTCGCTGAAGGCACGGATGGACCCGACCGCCGCGATCATGCAGGGCATCCATGCCCGCGCCCGCGCGGCGCAGGCGCGCATGATCTTTGCCGAAGGGGACGACCCGCGCGTGCTGCGCGCCGCCGTCGCCTGGCAGCGCGGCGGCATGGGCCAGTCTCTGGTCGTGGGGCGCGAATCGGATGTGACCGAAAAGCTGGAAGCGGCGGGGCTGGGGGACGCGGTGCGGGAACTGACCATCGTCAGCGCGGCCGCCACGCCGCATCTGGGGGATTACCACGACTTTCTGTATCGCCGCCTGCAGCGGCAGGGCGTGGACCGCGAGGATGCCACGAAGCTGGCCAACCGCGACCGCCATGTGTTCGCCGCGCTGATGCTGGCGCACGGGCATGGGGACGGGCTGGTGACGGGCGCGACGCGCAAGGGGCCGCATGTGCTGGCCCAGCTCGGGCAGGTCTTCGACGTGCGCCCGCAGGACGGCGCGGTCGGCATCACCGCGGTCCTGCACCGGGGACGGATCGTTCTGATCGGCGACACGCTGGTCCATGAATGGCCCGAGGCCGAGGACCTGGCCCTGATCGCCATTCGCGGCGCCCATGTCGCCCGCGGCCTGGGGATGGAGCCTCGGGCCGCGTTCCTGTCGTTTTCCACCTTCGGCTATCCCGTCAGCGAACGGGCGACCAAGATGGCCGAGGCCCCCAGGGTTCTGGACGCCCGCGGGGTCGATTTCGAATACGAGGGCGAGATGACCGTGGATGTGGCGCTGAACCCCGAACAGGCGGCGAAATATCCCTTCAGCCGCCTGACCGGCCCGGCCAACGTCCTTGTGGTGCCCGCCCGCCATTCCGCCTCGATCAGCGTCAAGCTGATGCAGGAACTGGCCTGCGCCACGGTGATCGGCCCGATCCTGACCGGCGTGCCGAAGCCCATCCAGATCTGCGGCACCAATTCCACCGTGAACGACATCCTGAACATGGCGGCGATCGCTGCGGGCCGGCTGGGGCAGGTGCGGTGAACCGGGACCCTTGCCTGGGGCGGAGTTCTTCAGCTTCGGGTGCATTCGCCTTCGACGTTCCGGGGAAAAGCGTTCCGCCACGTCGCGCGCGTCAATGCGGCGCCTGGCTGCGCGGCAGGTCAGCCACAGCGCCGCATTGACGCCGCCTTGCAACATTCCCTAGGCTTGCACGGTGCAAAGGGGGGCTCGATGCGGGCGCTGATCGTCGTGGACATGCAGGTGGACTTCTGTCCGGGCGGGGCGCTGGCCGTGGCGGGGGGCGACGAGATCGCGGATGCCATCAACGCCCTGATGCCCGGCTTCGACGCCGTGGTGCTGACCCAGGACTGGCATCCGGCGGACCACGCCAGCTTTGCCGCCAACCATCCGGGGGCCGCGCCCTTCAGCGTGACCGAAATGGACTATGGCCCTCAGGTGCTGTGGCCCGGCCATTGCGTGATCGGCACGCCCGGCGCGGATTTTCATCCCGGATTGCGGCTCGACCGGGCCGACCTGATCCTGCGCAAGGGGTTCCGGGCGCATGTGGACAGCTATTCGGCGTTCTTCGACAACGACCGCAAGTCCTCGACGGGGCTGGCCGGCTATCTGCGCGACCGGGGCCTGTCGGACCTGACCTTCGCGGGCCTCGCCCATGACTTCTGCGTGGCATGGAGTGCGCTCGACGCCGTGCGGCTGGGGTTCCGCGCCACGGTGATCGAGGATGCGACGCGGGCCATCGACCTGGACGGATCGCGGGACCGGGCGCGGGATGACATGCGCGCCGCGGGCGTGGTGCTGGCATGAACGGGCCGCTGATCGACATCGCCACTCGCGTCTGGAACCACAAGTGGAAGATCGACCCGATCGTCCGGTCGCTGATCGACACCGATTTCTACAAGCTCTTGATGTGCCAGTCGGTGTTCCGCAACCGCCCCGACGTGAACGTCGCCTTCAGCCTGATCAACCGGTCGAAATCCATCCGCCTGGCCGAGCTGATCGACGAGGGCGAGCTGCGCGAGCAACTGGACCATGTGCGCGGCCTGTCGCTGACGCGGGGCGAATCGACCTGGCTGCGCGGCAACACCTTCTATGGCAAGCGCCAGATGTTCCGCCCCGACTTCATGGGGTTCCTGGAAGGGGTGCGCCTGCCCCCCTATCATCTGGAGAAGGTGGACGGGCAGTATGAACTGACCTTCGAGGGCCCTTGGCCACAGGTCATGCTGTGGGAAATTCCGGCGCTGACGATCATCATGGAACTGCGCTCGCGCGCGGTGCTGCGCGATCTGGGCCGGTTCGAATTGCAGATCCTCTATGCCCGCGCGATGACCCGCGTCTGGGAAAAGATCGAGGCGCTGCGCACCCTCGGCCCGGACCTGCGGATCGCCGATTTCGGGACGCGCCGGCGGCATTCCTTCCTGTGGCAGGACTGGTGCGTGCAGGCCATGATCGAGGGCCTGGGCGAACGCTTCACCGGCACCTCGAACTGCCTGATCGCCCAGCGCCGCGACATCGAGGCGATCGGCACCAACGCGCACGAACTGCCCATGGTCTATGCCGCGCTGGCGGACACCGAGGAGGAGTTGCGCCGCGCCCCTTATCGCGTGCTGGCCGACTGGCACGAGGAACACGAGGGCAACCTGCGCGTCATGCTGCCCGACACCTATGGCACCCCCGGTTTTCTGGAAGGCGCGCCCGACTGGCTGGCCGGCTGGACCGGCATCCGCATCGATTCGGGCGATCCGGCGGCGATGGCGGAATATGCCATCGACTGGTGGACGCGCCGGGGCGAGGACCCGTCCCGGAAGCTGGTGATCTTTTCCGACGGGCTGGACGTGGCCGCGATCACGGATCTGTTCCAGCGATTTCACGGGCGGGTCAAGGTCAGCTTCGGCTGGGGCACGCTGCTGACCAACGATTTCCGCGGGCTGGTGGCGGGCGACAGGCTTGCGCCCTTCAGCCTTGTCTGCAAGGCGGCCGCGGCGAACGGCCGCCCGACCGTCAAGCTGTCGGACAATCCCGAAAAGGCGACCGGACCGGCCGACGAGATCGCCCGCTACAAGCGTGTCTTCGAGGTGGGCGAGCAGCAGCGCCGGCAGGTGGCGGTCTGAGGGGGCTGCCCCCAGGGGTTGGCCCGCGCCTGCCGCACAGGTTCCCGGCAGGGCCGCCACAGGCCCGGCAAAGCCTCAGCCCCGGTCCCGCCACTTGTTGACCATCGGATAGCGGCGGTCGAGCCCAAGGGCCCCCCGCGTCAGCCGCAGCCCCGGCGCGGCCTGCCAGCGTTTCCATTCGCTGCCGTAAAGCAGCGCCTCGACCCGCTTCACCGTCGCCTGCTCGAAGCCCTGCGCGACCAGATCGGCCACCGCCAGATCGCCTTCGACCAGCCCTTCCAGCACCCTGTCCAGCACGTCATAGGGGGGCAGCGAATCCTGGTCCGTCTGGCCGGGGCGCAGCTCGGCGCTGGGCGGTTTGGCGATGATCTGCACCGGGATCACCTCGCCCGCAGGGCCGGCCATCCAGTCGAGGTGGTGGTCGTTGCGCCAGCGGCAGATGCCGAACACCCGCGTCTTGTAGAGATCGAGGATCGGATTGAAGCTGCCCGCCATGTCGCCATAGATCGTGGCATAACCCACCGCCGCCTCGGACTTGTTGCCGGTGGTCAGCAGCATCTCGCCGAACTTGTTGGAAATCGCCATCAGCAGCAGCCCGCGCAGGCGGGCCTGGATGTTTTCCTCGGTCACGTCGGGGGCGGTGCCGGCCATTACCCCGGCCAGCGCGTCGGTGACGGCCTGGCGCGGCCCCTCGATCGGGACGGTGTCCATGCGGATGCCCAGCCGGCGGGCCAGTTCATCCGCATCGTCCAGCGAATGGCCGCTGGAATAGACCGAGGGCAGCCGCACGCCGCGCACGTTTTCCGGCCCCAGCGCGTCGGCGGCGATGGTGGCGACCAGCGCCGAATCGACGCCCCCCGACAGGCCCAGCAGCGCCTTGCCGAAGCCCGACTTGCGCATGTAGTCGCCAAGGCCCTGGACCATGGCCCGGTAATCCTGTTCCCACTCGTCGGGCTGGGGCACCCTTGTCCCCGGTTCGGCCTGCCAGCCTTCGGCGGTGCGGATAAAGTCGATGTGCTCCACCGCTTCCTCGAACGGGGCAAGCTGGACGACCTTGTGCCCGCCGCGGTTCAGAACGAAACTTGCCCCGTCATGGACCAGATTGTCCTGTCCGCCGGTCATGTTCAGCCAGACCAGCGGCAGCCCGGATTCGACGACGCGGGCGACCATATGGGCCGTGCGCTCGTCTGCCGCGCCCCGATGATAGGGGCTGGCATCCGGCACCAGCAGGATTTCGGCCCCGGTTTCCGCCTGCGTCTCTGTCACCGCCTGCGCGCGCGCATCCGCGCCCAGCGCGACGCCGATCCGCACATCCGCCACGCAGAAGGGACCGCTGATCGGGGCGGGGTCGAACAGGCGGCGCGCGTCGGACTGTTCCCGCTCCAGCAGTTCGTGCTGGCTGATGCGGGCCGCGACCCGACCGCCCTGCAGGATCAGATACGCATTCCGGACCTGCCCGCCTTCGGCCAGGGGGCAGCCGATGCCGATGGCGGGGCCGTCCGCGCAGTCGGCGGCCAGCCGCTCCACCGCTGCCAATGCGTCCCGCAGGAACGCGGGCTTTCGGGCAAGATCCTGCAAGGGATGGCCGGTCAGGAACAGTTCGGGCAGCGCCAGCATCTGGGCGCCGCCCTGCCGGGCCTGGTCCCAGGCGGCGCGGGCCTTGGCGGCGTTGCCCTCCAGATCGCCCAGGGTGGGATTCAGTTGCGCGATGGTCAGGCGGAAGCGGTCGGTCATCTGCGGTCCCCTGCTGCGATATGGACCGACGATAGGCGATGCATCGGCCGGGCGGAAGATCGCGCCAATCCGGTCTTTGCGCGCGCCCGCCCGCTGCGCTAGACCTGCACCGCGACATCAGGCGGGCGCCAGACCCGCGCGACAGGCGATGAATCTGACAAAGAGGCCCAGGCGATGAAATCCGCATTCCTTGCGGCGGCGCTGGCAGCGGGGCTGGCCACCGCCGCCCATTCCCAGGCGGTCGTCACCAAGCAGTATGACGACGGCGGCGTCTATGAGGGGACGTTCCGCAACGGACTGCAGCACGGCCGCGGCACCTATTCCCTGCCGTCCGGCTATCGCTACGAAGGCGACTGGGTGGACGGACAGATCATGGGTCAGGGCCGCGCCACCTATCCCGACGGCTCGGTCTATGAAGGCCAGTTCGCCCGCGGCAAGCCCCACGGGCGGGGCCGCATCACCTATGCCGACGGGGGCAGCTATGACGGCGACTGGGTGGATGGCGAGATCACGGGGCAGGGCAAGGCGGCTTATGCCAATGGCTCGGCCTATGAGGGCGGCTTCCGCAAGGCGCTGCACCATGGCAAGGGCGTGCTGACGCAGGCGAACGGCTATCGCTATGACGGCGACTGGGTGGACGGAGTGCGCGAAGGGCAGGGGCGCATCACCTATCCCGACGGCTCGGTCTATGAAGGGGGGATGCTGGGCGGCCTGCGCGCGGGGCGCGGCAAGCTGACCATGCCGGACGGGCTGGTCTATGATGGCATCTGGGCCGCGGGGCAGATGACGGGGCAGGGCCGGCTGGTCCAGGCATCCGGCGATATCTATGAAGGCCGGATGCAGGACAACAGGCGCGAGGGCGAGGGCCGCGCGACCTATGCCAACGGCGATGTCTATGAAGGCGGCTTCCGCGCCGACAAGCGTCAGGGCCGCGGCGTGTTCACCGGCGCCGACGGCTATGTCTATGACGGCGACTGGGTCGAGGGCCGGATGGAGGGGCAGGGCCGGATCACCTATCCCGACGGGTCCGTCTATGAGGGCCAGCTGAAGGCCGACCAGCCCGACGGCAAGGGCCGCATCACCTATCCCGACGGGGCCACCTATGAGGGCGACTGGGCGGCCGGGGTGATCGAGGGGCAGGGCAAGGCGGTCTATGCCAACGGCCTGACCTATGAGGGCGGGTTCAAGGACGCCCGCAACGAGGGCCTGGGCCGCATGTCCCACCCCGACGGCTATGTCTATAACGGCGAATGGCGGGCGGGCCAGCGCCACGGCGAGGGGCAGGCCAGCTATGCCGACGGCACCACCTACAAGGGCGGGTTCGCGGACGGGCTGCGGCAGGGGCAGGGGGTGCTGACCACCGCCGACGGCTTCCGTTACGAAGGCGGCTGGAAGGGCGGCGAGATCGACGGCGAGGGCACTGCCACCTATGCCAACGGCGATGTCTATACCGGCCATTTCGTCGCCGGAAATCGGCAGGGCACG
>CALLYR010000209.1 GCA_937859005.1 uncultured Paracoccus sp.
CCCCCCGCCGTCCCGATTGCGCGCGTGACCGGGGCGGGCGATTGTTTCCTGGCCGCGCATCTGGCGGCCGAACGCGGCGGCGCGGGCCGGGAGCAGGCGCTTGCCGCCGCCGTCAGCGCCGCCGCCGCCCATGTCGCAGGAGAGGACCTATGACCCACGACGCCGCATCCGCCCCCCTGTCCCTTGCTCCCGAGGTCCACGCCGCGCTGGACGCCGGCCGCCCCGTGGTGGCGCTGGAATCGACGATCATCACCCACGGGATGCCCTGGCCGCAGAACCTGGAAGTCGCGCGCCGGGTCGAAACCACCGTGCGCGACGCGGGCGCCGCCCCCGCCACCATCGCCATCATGGACGGCCGCATCCATGTGGGGCTGGAAGACGAACGCCTTGAGGCCCTCGCCCGCACCCCGCAGGATCAGGTGATGAAGCTCAGCCGCGCCGATCTGGCCGTCGCGCTGGCCACGGGGCGCACGGGGGCCACCACGGTCGCGGCCACGATGATCTGCGCCGATCTGGCCGGCATCCGCGTCTTTGCCACCGGCGGCATCGGCGGCGTCCATCGCGGGGTCGAACAGACGATGGACGTGTCGGCCGACCTGCACGAACTGGCCCGCACTTCGGTCACTGTGGTCGCAGCCGGGGCCAAGGCGATCCTCGACCTGCCGCGCACGCTGGAACTGCTGGAAACCCTGGGCGTGCCGGTGATCGCGGCCGGGCAGGACGCATTGCCCGCCTTCTGGTCGCGCGATTCGGGGCTTGCCGCGCCGCTGCGGCTGGACGACCCCGCCGACATTGCCGCCGCAGCCCGGATGCGCCGCGCCCTGGGCTTGCCGGGCGGGCAACTGGTGGTGAACCCGATTCCCGAGACCGACGAGATCCCGCGCGCCGAAATGATCCCGGTCGTCGAACAGGCGCTGGCCGAAGCGGCAGAGCAGAACATCGCCGCCAAGGCGGTGACGCCTTTCCTGCTGGACTTCATCTTCCAGTTGACCGGAGGGCGGTCGCTGGATGCCAATATCGCGCTGGTGCTGAACAACGCGCGCCTGGCGTCGCGGATCGCGGCAGCGGGGGCCTGACCGCAAACCGGGCGCGCATGGCGTGCCGCCATGCGTCAGCCCGGCAACCCTCTCTGGCGGAACCCGCCGCTGCGCGCGCCGGACGGGCCTTTCATACACCTCTTGCGTTCGTTCCTGACGGGGCTGGCGATGATGCTGCCGATCACGTTGACGGCCTGGCTGTTCTGGTCGCCGGCCGGATGGATCGACAGTGGGGTGATGCCGGTGAGCCCCGCGCTGGGCACGGACCTGCACGGCGTCGTCATCTTCCTGCTGTTCACCGTGATCCCCGGCGTTTGCCCGAGGGCTGCATCGGCCGCCGCCTGCCGCGTTCCGGGGAAAACCTGCTGGACCGGATGCCGGTCCTGCGACGCGTCCATCGCGGGCTGACGCAGATCGACGAATCCTGCTGGGACAGGCCAGTCCCAGGTCGGATCGCGCCAGTCTGGTCGGATATGCGGGCAAGTGCCTGTAACGGGTTTCGCCGCTGGCCTCGCCAAGGGCAAGCTTGTCGCCGCCTGCGGCCCCTCGGGCCACGGATGATGGCGGTGTTCCTGCCCGGCACGCCCCACCCGCTTGCGGATTTTTGCTGCAGGCCACCGAAGATCACATCGTCCATCGTCCATCTGGACATGAGCGTCGGGGACACGGCCAGGATCATCGTTTCCGAGCAAGGACTGGCCTATCCGGACAGCCGCCCCTCAACCGTAAAGCAGCGGCAGATCGACCGAATCGCGCAGGCCCAGATTGGCCGCGTCCCCGTCCATGAAACGGTCCGCCGCCGTCTGGCCGGCGGCCTTCATCCGCGCCAGAAGGCCGGGCCCGGGCAGCACCTTGCTGCGGGCCCCCAGCGTATTCATCAGCTCGTCGTCCGCGATCAGATGGATCAGCGGGTCCTTCATGCCGCGATTGGTCAGGCGGCCTTCCTCGGTCAGGCGCTTGACGAACTGGATCGCGCGCAATTCGCGCAGCAGCGAGGAGTTGAAGCTGATCTCGTTGATGCGGTCCTGGATTTCGACGGGCGTGCGGGGAAGGCGCTTCCGTTCCATCGGGTTGATGGCGACGATCAGGATGTCACGCGGCAGGTCGTGACCGAACAGCGGAAACAGCGCCGGATTGCCGGAATAGCCACCGTCCCAATACGCTTCGCGCTGGCCGGTGGCCGGGTCGTCGATCTCGACCGCGCGGAACAGCGTGGGCAGGCACCCCGAGGCCATGATTGCCTCGGGCGTCACCTCGGCCCCGGAAAAGATGCGCACGCGCCCGGTGCGGACATTCGTCGCCGTGACATGAAACTGCGGCCCCTCGGGGCGGTCGAGATGCGGATACGGCATTTCCCCAAGGATCGGGCCCAGCGGATTGCTGTGGAACGGCCCATAGTCATAGGGGCTGAAGATGCGCGTCACACCCTCGATCCAGGCGACGGGGGAAATCAGTTCGGCCAGCCGTTGAAAGCCGCGCGGAATCGGGACCATGCTGGACATCCAGCGGACCATGCGGTTGTCGCTGAACAGCCCGACCTGCGACCAGACGTAATCGAGATTCTCGCGCGCCGCCTGCCGGCCGGCCGCGCCCGGTGCGCTGGACAGCCCCGCCTTGACCGCTGCACCGTTCAGCGCCCCGGCCGAAGTGCCGCTGATCGCGGCGATTTCCACGCTTTCGTCCTGCAGCAGGCGGTCCAGCACGCCCCAGGAAAAGGCGCCATGCGCACCGCCGCCCTGCAGGGCCAGGTTGATGGGTATCGTCATCCCGCTGTCCCTGCCCGTCCGGCGCCGCCCCACCTCAGTCCTCGGCGTTGGCCTCGGCCCGGCTTTTGCCCGCCACATCCATCGCCAGCGTCGCCGCCATGAAGGCGTCCAGATCGCCGTCCAGAACCCCCTGCGTGTCCGAGGTTTCCACCCCGGTGCGCAGGTCCTTGACCATCTGATAGGGGTGCAGGACATAGCTGCGGATCTGGTTGCCCCAGCCCGCATCGCCCTTGGCGTCATGGGCGGCGTTGATCGCCGCGTTCCGCTTGTCCAGTTCCAGCTGATACAGGCGCGAGCGCAGCGCGTTCATCGCGATCTCGCGGTTCTGGTGCTGCGACTTCATCGAGCTGGTGACGACAATGTTGGTCGGCAGGTGGGTGATCCGCACGGCCGAATCGGTGGTGTTGACATGCTGTCCGCCCGCGCCAGACGAGCGATAGGTGTCGATGCGGATGTCGCGGTCGGGAATGTCGATCTCGATGTTGTCGTCCACCACAGGATAGACCCAGACCGACGAGAACGACGTGTGCCGCCGCGCCGCCGAATCATAGGGCGAGATGCGGACCAGCCGGTGCACGCCCGATTCCGATTTCAGCCAGCCATAGGCGTTCGGCCCGCTGATCTTGTAGGCGGCGGACCGGATGCCCGCCTCGTCGCCGCCGGTCTCGGACTGAAGCTCGACGGTATAGCCCTTCTTCTCGGCCCAGCGGACATACATCCGCGCCAGCATCGACGCCCAGTCGCAGCTTTCGGTGCCGCCCGCGCCCGCGTTGATTTCCACGAAGGTGTCGTTGCCGTCCGCCTCGCCGTTCAGCAGGGCTTCCAGTTCCTTCTGCGCGGCGGTCTCGGCCAGCGATTTCAGGCTCGCCTCGGCCTCGGCCACGATCTCGGCGTCGTCCTCGGCCTCGCCCAGTTCGATCAGGTCGATGTTGTCCCGCAGGTCGCGTTCGATCCGGCGATAGGTGTCCACGGCGTCCGACAGCATCTGGCGGTCGCGCATCAGCTTTTGCGCGCGGGCCGGGTCGGACCACAGGTCGCCATCCTCGATCATGGCGTTCATTTCTTCCAGACGATGGGGCGCGGTGTCCCAGTCCAGCCGCTGCGCAAGCAGCCTCAGCGACTTGCGGACGGCATCGATGGTGGATTGCGTTTCGGCGCGCATGGGACGGACGACCTTCGGGCGGAACGGATCGGATAAAACGGATCGGATGACGGGGGGTGATACAGCGCAGGGACGACCGGGGCAAGCGGCGCGCGCGTCAGTAAAGGCCGCCCGAGCTCATGGTGCCGAAATCGGCCTTTTTCGGGATCACCTTGCGCTTGCCTGTCGAGGTGGTGACCTCCTTGTCGCTGACATTGGTCACATCGTTGCTGCGTCCGAACCCGCCGTCCACCACCAGCGCGGGACCACCCGTGCCCGGACCGGTGCCGTCGCGGAAATATTCGGCGACCGTGCCCTTGCCATAGGCGACATCGACGAAATGACCGCCCGGCGGAACCTTGAACGCGGTCCCGCCATATTGCTTGACCGCCTGGCGCATGAAGGCGTTGAACACCGGCACGCACAGCGTCCCCCCAAAGGCGTTCTCGCCCAGCGACCGCGGCGTGTCATAGCCCAGATAACAGCCCGCCACGATGTTCGAGGTGAAGCCGATGAACCACACGTCCTTGGCGTCGTTGGTGGTCCCGGTCTTGCCGGCGACCGGCACCGGCAGATTGACCCCCTTGCCCGAGCCGCGCTTGACCACGCCTTCCATCATCGAGGTCAGCTGATAGGCGGTGATCGCGTCCATCACCCGTTCGCGGTCCGACTGGATCAGCGGCGCCTGACCCACGGGCAGCGCGGGCTGGCCGCAGGTTTCGCATTCGCGCCGGTCGTGGCGATAGACGGTTCGGCCGCGGCGGTCCTGCACCCGGTCCACCAGCGTCGGCTCGACCCGTTCGCCGCCATTGGCGAACATCGCATAGGCGGCGACCATCTTGAACAGCGTCGTTTCCTGCGCGCCCAGGCTGTTGGCCAGGAACGGGTCCAGCCGGTCATAGACGCCGAAGCGTTCGGCGTATTTCGCCACGATGTCCATGCCGATGTCCTGGGCGATGCGGATGGTCATCAGGTTGCGCGACTGCTCGATGCCCGTGCGCAGCGGCGTCGGCCCATAGAAGCCGCCGCCCGCGTTCCTGGGCGTCCACAGGCCCTGCGGCGTGTTCACGGTGATCGGCTCGTCCGCGACGATCGTGGCGGGGGTATAGCCGCCGTCCAGCGCCGCCGCATAGACGAAGGGCTTGAAGGCCGACCCCGGCTGGCGCATCGCCTGCGTCGCGCGGTTGAAGACCGACGACTGATAGGAAAACCCGCCCTGCATCGCATAGACGCGGCCGGTGTTCACATCCATCGCCATGAACCCGCCCTGGATCACCGGCACCTGCCTCAGGGTCCAGCGGATGAAGCTGCCGTCGCTATCGCTGGTCATGGCGCGGACCAGAACCACGTCGCCCACCGCCAGCAGGTCGGACGCGACACGGGCCTGCGGCGCGCGCTGGCGGCCCGGCATCAGCTTGCGCGCCCATTGCACGTCCTTGGCGGGGATGAAGTGGCCGTCCTCGTCTTCCTCCACCCCTTCGATGCCGATGCGGGCGTCGGTTTTCGTCAGTTCCAGCACCACCGCCGGATGCCAGCCCTCGATGTCGCGCGGCACCTCGGCCCTGGACAGGGCCGCGCGCCACGCCTCCTCGGACCCGAGGGTTTCGGCCGGGATCGTCTGGCCGGTCCCGCGCCACAGGCCCAGCCCGCGGTCATAGCGTTCCAGCGCGTCCTGCAATGCCTTGGCCGCGATGTTCTGCAACTGCGGCTCGACCGTGGCGCGGATCGCGAGGCCGCCGGTGAAGAATTCGTCCTCGCCGAACTGCTGGGACAACTGGCGCCGGATCTCGTCGGTGAAATAGTCGCGCGGCGGCAGCTGTTCGCGGAAGGCGTGATAGTCGCCATTCTGCACCGACCTCAGCGGCAGCCCGGCCTCGGCCTTGTAGACGGCCTCGGTCAGATAGCCATTCTGCCACATCTCGCGCAGGATCCAGTTGCGCCGCTCGGTGATGCGGTCGCGGTCGCGCACGACCGACCGTGACGGCGCCTGCGGCAGGGCGGCCAGCGTCGCGGCCTCGTGCGGGGCCAGGTCGGCCAGGGGCTTGTTGAAATAGGTCTGCGCGGCAGCGGCGACGCCCGCGCTGTTCTGGCCCAGGAAGATCTCGTTGAGGTAAAGTTCGAGGATCTGGTCCTTGGTCAGCGTGTTCTCCAGCCGGGTCGCCAGGATCAGTTCCTTGACCTTGCGTTCCACGCTGCGGTCCGAGGACAGCAGGAAATTCTTCATCACCTGCTGGGTGATGGTGGACGCGCCCCGCACCGATGCGCCGCGCGACTGGGCCGCCTGGACCAGCGCGCCGATCATGCCGCGGGGGTCATAGCCGCGGTGGGTGTAGAAATTCTTGTCCTCGGCCGAGATGAAGGCCTGCTTGACCAGATCGGGGATTTCCTCGACCGGGACAAAGATGCGCCGTTCTCGCGCGAATTCGTCGATCAGCTTGCCTTCGCCCGAATAGATGCGGCTGATCGTCTTGGGGGCGTATTGGGCCAGCACCTCGTGGCTGGGCAGGTCACGCGAATAGATCCAGAAGATCCCGCCCAGAATCAGGGCGATGAACACGGCGGCGGTCACGAACCACGAGAAGATCGCGCCAAGGAAATTCAGGACGAAACGGAACACGGGCCAGCCTTTGGCGGGTCGATGGGCGGCTCTCTATAATCGCAAGACGGCCATGCGTCAAAACAACTTCCGTCAATGGCGGCGCGGCACCGATGGCTGCGCCTCGTCCGCGGCCCAGGCGTTCACTGCGGCGGCGATGGCCTGCGCCACCCCTGTCCGCCATTCCAGATCGAACAGATTGGCCCGGTCGGCCGGATCGGTCAGGAACCCCAGTTCCAGCAGGACCGAGGGGATGTCGGGGGATTTCAGCACCGAAAACGCCGCCCCCCGCATGGGCGTGCGGTGCATCCCGATCCCTTCCCGGTTCAGTTGCGCGATCAGGTGGCCGGCGAAATCCTGGCTGCGCGGCTGCGTCTCGATCCGTGCAAGGTCGATCAGCGCGCGGGTCACGTTTTCGTCGGTGTCGGCCAGATCAAGCCCGGCCAGCAGGTCGTCGCGGTCGTGCCGCACGGCCAGTTGCTGGGCCGCGCGGTCGTTGGAATCGGGGTTCCAGACATAGATGCTGGCCCCCGCCGCCTCGCCCGCGGGCAGGGCGTCGGCGTGCAGGGAAATGAACAGGTCGGCCCCCTTGGCCCGCGCGATGGTCGTGCGCCGTTCCAGCGGCACGAAGCTGTCGTCCTCGCGGGTCAGCACGGCGTCGATTCCCGCGGCCCGCAGGGCGTCCCCCAGATCGCGGGCAAAGCCCAGCATGACGGCAGCCTCGGATATGCCGCCGACCTGCGCGCCGGGGTCGATGCCGCCGTGGCCGGGGTCGATCACCACGCGCAGCCGCCGGGGATCGGGCGCGGCGTCGGGCGCGGCCAGCGTCGGCTGCGGCAGGCCATGCAGCACCGTCAACTCGTCGCGGCGCGGTGCGAAATCATCGGGGCGCACCGATTCCAGCCGGATTTCCAGCCGGGGCTGCCCCAGGCGATGTATCTGGGCAAAGACGATGCGGACGGGGGTTTTCAGTTCGACGACCAGACGGCTCCATCCTTCGTCCGTGCGGCCCCAGCGCAGGTCGCGGACCAGTTCCCCCCCGCTCAGGGGCGGCACGGGGTCGGGCAACGCCACCCCTTTCAGATCGACGACCAGCCGTGGCGGCCCGTCGATCAGCGCCACGCGATAGGGCGTCGGCTGCGTCAGCCCCAATGTCAGCGTCAGCGGCCGCGGCCGCCCCCGGCCGCGACCTTCGGCCGTCAACCCCGAACGTGCGGAATCCAGCGCCGCCCCGGTTTCAGCCGCCTGCGGCACCCCGGCAGGGGGCAGAATTTCTTGCGCCGCCAGCGGCGTGGCGGTGGCCGCCAGCGCGTCCAGCGCGTCGTGGCACGCGCCCCCGTCGATGAACTCCTGCTGCGACATCAGCCAGCGGTGGAACGGGATCAGCGTGGCCGGCCCCTCCACGACGTAC